>NZ_JASAUT010000071.1:0-39231 GCF_029952935.1 Bradyrhizobium sp. Mp19
TGGCGCCTCTTCCTGGCCACCCTCATCGCAGCCATCAGCGACCGTTCACCGCTGCAATCGGCTTCTTAACGGACGACTGAATAGATCAGCAGCAAAGAAGATGCAGCAGCGCAGTGCCGGCAAGCCTGACATTGAGTTGGGCAAGCGGATCCGCCTGCGGCGTGTGGAGCAGAAGATTTCGCAGGCCGAACTCGGCGATAAGCTCGGCGTCAGCTTCCAGCAGGTCCAGAAGTACGAGAAGGGCGTCAACCGTGTCGGCGCTGCCCGTCTTCAGCAGATCGCCACTACGCTCGACGTCCCCGTCACCTTCTTTTACGGCGGTGACAACAAGGCGCGCGAGGTTGAGAGCCTCCTGTTCCTGGACAGCGCCTTCAGTCTGCGGTTGCTGCGCGCCTACAGTAAGATCAAGGATCAGACCGTCCAGCGTCAGCTGGTGTCGCTGATGGAGTCGATCGCCGCCGACGAGGATTGACCGGTACTCGACGTCAGATCGCGGCACATGGACGCGACCTCGTCTCAGGACCCACTCCCGCGGCGAGAGCGGTCGATTGACTTGTACACGCCTCACTTTCAGCCGGTAATCTCAGGGCTACTCTCCTCGATCACGGCACCGCATCCCCGATGTCGACACGATTCTGGTTGACGGATCGAGCGACAATCTGATCTTCGAGCTCGCCAACTCCGCCATTGACATCTCCCTCATGGTGAGGAGCGCCGTCCTACGTGCGAAAGGCGAAGCCGCGCGGCTTGCTATGGAAGATCGCGGCAAACAGCGCCTCTTTGGTCGGGAAACGGGTATAGACCGTTGCCTTGCTAGTACGGCATGCGATCTCCTCGACGCTGACGCCGGCGAGTTCACGAGCCAGGAACAACTCGCATGCCGCGGTCGAGATCCGCAGGTCCACTTCGGCGGCCAAGTCCGTCGGCGGCCGTCCCAGACGCACCGCCTTTTGCGCCGCCCACCTTATGTTCGCTCCTCCATTCATCCACCCTAGGCTAGTTTGTCCATTCAATTAGTCTTCTGGGAAAGAGAAGGTGGCTTAGGCGCCATGATCCAGCGACAAACTGACGGGAAGAGCGGTGAACTTGTTCGAGGTCGGAGCTGTTGTCTACCGCTGGTCGGCGACGCACGGCGTCCGTCAGGGGCGGCAAAATGGTTTCAACCCGTAACATGCCGGCGGGTTCACCACCGCGCCGCTCAGCCCAGTTCTCGCTGCGCTCCAAGCGAAGTCGCCTTGCCAGGGCGGCAGACGGGCGGTTCCTCGCATGCGTGGTCAACCTGCCGCCGAGGCGGGCCGCCCTTTTTCAGATTTTGGTGGCATTGGATGCGCCCGCAAAAACCCAGTCCTCTCATGGTCCGCGCACGTTCAGAACCGCTTGATCTCGATTCCGTACTTCCTCAGCGCGTAGCCAATCTGGCGCGGCGTTAGTCCGAGCAAGCGTGCAGCTTTTGCCTGTACCCAACCAGATTTTTCCATGGCTGCAATGACCCGCTCGCGATCGGCCATCTTCGCGCCACTTACGAGGACTGTGCCAGGGGGTGCCAGTGAGGCCAGTTCGCTGCCGACAAGTGGGGCCGGCGCGGTCGCTTCAGACGGCAAACTGATCGGCTTGGCGGGCACTGGGACGACCGGTGCCGTTTGGACTGTCGCCTCCTCGGACGTACTTTTCCACAGCATCGCGGAAAGGCACTGGCCGTGGCAACATGCAAAATCATTTCTCACGATCGATGGCCCGGCCGACAGGGTCGCTGTGCGCTCGATGCAGTTTTCGAGCTCGCGGACATTTCCCGGAAAGCCGCAGTTCATCAGCACATCGATCGCGCTCGCTTCCAAGGTCAGCGTACGGCCGTTCACGCTATTGAAATTCCTCAGGAACTCACCGGCAAGCAGCGGAATATCGCTGCGTCTTTCGCGCAGCGGCGGCAGCAGCAAGGGAACAACGCTGATGCGATAGTAGAGGTCTGCGCGAAACTCGCTCCTTGCCACAGCCTCTTCAAGGTTCTTGTTGGTTGCGGCTATGACTCGAACATCGACCTTTATGGTCTGGTTGCTGCCGACCCGCTCGAACTCCTGCTCCTGCAGGACACGCAGCAACTTCGCCTGGAACGGGGCCGAAATCTCGCCGATCTCGTCAAGGAACAGTGTGCCTTTGTCAGCAAGCTCGAAGCGCCCCTTGCGCGAGCTGAAGGCGCCAGTAAAGGCACCTTTCTCATGACCGAACAATTCGGATTCCAGCACTGTCTCAGGTAGTGCCGCGCAATTCAGCTTAATGAAGGGCCGCTTGGCGCGGGACGATGATTCGTGAATAGCCTTGGCTACAAGTTCCTTTCCGGTACCGGATTCGCCGCGCAGCAGAACCGTGCTGTTCGATTTGGCCACGACCGCGATCTTTTCGAGCAAGCCGCGCAGCGCCGGACTGTCGCCGATGATCCCATGAACAGGTACCTTCTTACGCTCCCGTACAGGCTGCCTAAACTCGAATAATTGCTTTTGCAGACGGTCCTTCTCCACCATCAGCCGCTCGCGATCGCAGGCGAACAAGCGATGAAGCCTTACTGTCTGTCCCACCAGGTTGGCGATCATGGTGAGCAGCCGCGCATCATAATCGAGCCGGAGACTCGACCTTTCGTCACAGACACGGTCGAGCGTCAGTGTACCCACGACTTTCGGATCGATGCGGATCGGAACTCCGATGAACGACACCGGCATGTTATCCGAGGCACCGAGCACCTCAAGGTCAGCTGCGCTGAACGCCGGCTCCGCTGCCACGTTCTCGGCGACAAGAGGCCTGTCGGTCGCAACGATCTGGTCGATTGCCTTCCGTGGCAGGCGCATCCGGAAGCGGTCGTCGCTGCCTTCGCTCCAGCCAGCACCCACGGTAATGTCCGGCATCCCGTCATCGTCGAACAGTGAGACGATACCGTGTCGCATCTGCACAAACGATTGCAGAAGGCCTACGACGTTGGCCAGCGTGACCTCGAGCCGGCAGGGAGCGGTGAGTATTTTCGATATTTCGAAGATACCGGTCAGCGCGCTCTCGCGCAGCGGCTCGCCCGAGAGCTCGCGCTCCGTCTCTGGATGAGAGGCAGGTATCTCGCGTGCGGAAGCGATATGCAGCATGAGGCGGTCTCCGTTATTTTGATCATCCTCCCTAGCACCTTGTTCGGATTTGCGAGCTTCGTTTTGCATGTCATGCTCGATCTAGCGTTACGAATTAACGAGATGACATAGAAGCGTAACACCTTTTCATGGCACGACGGTAACCTTACAGTGGTTTGATTTCATCTTTTTTCGGAATAGGTGCGCGACGTCAGCGTAGAACACGAACTTCAACGCTGAGGCTTAAGTCAGCCGCGTTGCCAGGCTTGGTCGATTCACAGATGTTGCCCACCATTGATCGGCACCTCGGCCCCCGTAACATAGCTTGCGGCATCCGAGCATAGGAAGAAGATGACCTTGGCCACTTCGTCGGGTGTTCCCACTCTGCGCAACGGGATGTTTGGCACGAGACGCGCTTCCGTGTCGGGCGACAACATGTCCGTTCTGATCTCGCCTGGCGCGATCGCGTTCACACGAACGCCATAGGGCGCATAATCGTGGGCCATTTCGCGTGTGAGACTCGCAAGCGCGGCCTTCGACGTCGCGTAGGCGCTGCCGGCAAACGGGTGCACCCGCGAACCAGCGATCGACGTCACGTTGACAATCGATCCTGACGCGGCCCTTAGCTCGTCAAATAAACCCCTCGCCAGCAGGATCGGGGCCACGAGATTCAGATGGAACACTCTCATCCAGGTTTCAGTTGACGTCGTCAACGAGGTCAGCCGGTCACCATCAGACGTCTTCGGCGAGATGCCGGCGTTGTTCACTAATGCGTGCAAGGGTGCGCCCGCCAAGCGTTCCTTGACCTGCGCGATCAAGCGCGGCAGCATTTGATAATCGCTAAGGTCGACCTGGACATGATCCTCGCGCCCGGAGTCCCACGGGCACCGCGCGCCATCGAATGGCTGGCGCGCGCAAGAAATGATGCGCCAACCTGCCTCCGAAAACAGCTTGGCAGTGGCATGCCCAATTCCGCGCGATGCCCCAGTCAGCAACATCGCCTTCTGCTCTCCCTGATGGAGGCGGGCTTCATCGGCGCGAAAGGGACAGCCCAAATGTGTCTCGGGCAGCGGACCTGCGATCAGATCGTCATTTGGCAGATCGAGACCCACGCCCGCCTCCTCTCCTGTAGCGCCGCTGGCGAACACGTAGCAGGATTTGGGCCACTCCGATGCACGCAAAGACGCTCCGGTTTTGCGTCCTAATGTCGCGCACGCCAAAAGCTTGGCGGATTCGCGACATGGTGCGTGTGCTTTGCAACATCGATGGTGCATCACCCACACAATGCCTGGAGCACACTCGGTCACTGCTAGGACCAGACACCACACTGCGCTCTCGTGATCGAGATCCGAAGCAGCGAGCGGATAAGGAACGCTCCTCGTCGAGGCAACGATCGGTCACGATGGTGGAGACACCCAGTAACCGTGTCGGTACGAAACAGAACCTGACGCACCAACTCCATACGTTAGGTTTTCTCGCAACTGATACCGAGCTCATCGCAGCACATCGCCGCGCTGATTGGTTGCGCGATCACGAGCGGGCGCACTGAATGTCCAACTCAATGCTCGAACCCGAAGGGTCCGTCCGCGCGAGCGAGTGGCGGCCGCGGCAACGGAACTCACCGGCCCAACGTAACCTCCTTCGAAAACTTGATCCGCGACGAACCGCCGAGAAGCTTTCACTTGCGGGTCGTCGCGAGGCAAGGCCGAGGACGATGTCCATCTGGTCAGCGTGGTGGCGGTACGGTAACGCCGCTCTTGTCAAGATCGAGCTTCAGCGGACGGCATTCGGCCGCCGCATCTTGCTGTTCTCCAGGGCAAGGGTCCGTTGGAACGTCGGTTTGGGCGATCAATTGTCGTCCGGAAACGTAGTGGCAGTGCTGCTCGATGCAAAAAGCGGCGATCAGATCGATGAGACGGGTTACGACTTTCATGAAGCCACGAGTTCTTTTGATGCTTCTTCAATCAAGATCAATCGGCTCGGATCGTTCAAATCGAATTCTATAACGCGCGGCGCAAAGAGGCGCGCATAGCGCGTGAAAGCGCTCGTCGGGGGGAAACGGATCACGGTATCGCATCGCGCAAGAAGATACATCTCGATGAGAGCGGAAAAGCCGCCCTCAGCTCCGAGCGCCGCGCTGTGCAACGGCCCGGCCTGAGCTGCCTGGAAGCGCTTTGGGATGGTGAAAACGTCAGGAAACATAGCTGACACCCTCTCAAGGACGTGCGCGCTGTCTGTGCACAGGAACGCCCTGACCGGTTTTGCATGCGGTAACGCCTTGGCCTTGTCGATGGCGTTACAGACCTGTTGCAAAGCCCGCTCGGGATCAGCCCAGTAGGGCGCATGCCCCATAACATCCTCTCCGTTGCCGTGCCGAACATGAATGCCGATCACGCTGAACGACGCAAGGTGCTCACGGAAGATGGCATCAATCCGTGCCTGCACTTCGGATCGCGGCTTGATGCTCCGAAAGATCTCTCGTTCAGCCTCCTCATCGCAGCGCCACATCAGGCAGGCGTCACACACAACTGTATTTGCATCGCTATCTTGCCCGCTTTGGAACAGCTGATCGAGTTCATCGCGTTCCCGGAAAATCTGCTCATCCGGGCGATAGGCGCAATCAATAGCTGGCCTATTCCACCATGCCGGGAAAAATGGTCCAGGAAATGAGTGCTGGTTGATCCGGTCGTCGCAGATCACCTGTACGCCGGCAATATCTTGAACCGGTTCGAAGAAGACGGGAAAGGCGTTGGTGAATGGTTGATCGAGATAACAGGACCCCCGCCAATCGATGACCAGCTTCCGTCCGGTCCGCTCGGCAAAACGCCACGCTGCAGCCAGCGACCACAGGCAGTCGCCCAAGCCCGTACGTCGTCGGGAAACAACGAACTGATCATTTTTCGAACCGCCAGGCATCTGCATTGCCTCCTTCCGGACTCCTGGTTGAACAAGAGACGTCATTGGAGACACCTCACATATGGTCTTGGCCGATGTTATGGTCGGCGCTTGTGCTGCTCGCGCGTTGCGTCGGTAGAACTTCATAGCAGCGCTATCCTCGTAGTGGGTTCTCTCAACGCCTCCCTCTTTTCTTCCACTAGAGTTGTTGCGCCGATATACCCGATTTCAACTGGATGCCTATTGGTGCCCTATTCCACCTCGGCCTAGCCTCCTGTACATGGAGGCGCAGTCTTGGTCTTACATATGATCGCCGGTTATGCTTCGCCCAGCGCTTTAATGCGGACGCAAGCGGCGCGTGGCGGATGCAGCCGAACGCCCCGCTGTTCCCACAAGAGCCGAAGTTCCTTGACGAGATCTTCGCGCCGGGGCTGGTCCAACATAGTTGTGTCGAGAAGCCAGCCGAGCGAGGCCTCCCCCTCGATCCGCATCAGCAGGTCGAAGAGCTCATGCGAGATACGCATGCTCTCGCGCCCCGAATGTCCCATACGGATCTCGGAAACCGTTTCCTGACGATCTTCCGCTGTGTAAGAGCGAATACGATGAAGGGATGCATACGGAGGCAATGAAACGCCCAGTGTACACCAATCCGGCAGTGTTGCCGGCCGCTTCTCGACGAGGAATGGCTTAACTACAAGTCCGTCCAGGTCGGTCGTCAAGAAGGTGACGATGGCGTCTGAAACGGAATCGACGATCGGCTCGGCATTGTTGTTAAAGGACGTGTTTAGAAGAACCGGGATGCCGGTTCGCTTCTTGAATGCATTAATGACATCCCAATAGGCAGGATTTGTGTTGCGCGAGACCGTTTGCAGCCGAGCAGTTCCATCAACGTGCGTGACCGCACCAAGCACGCTATGGTGGGCCGCCCGCACACGAACCACGAAGTTCATGAAGGGAAACTCCCGCTTGCCGCCTGGGAGCTCAAAGAACTCGCTTGCATCCTCCTCCAGCACTGACGGCGCAAACGGACGATAGCCCTCGCGCTTTTTGACCATCGCGTTTATCCGGTTCTTGTTTTCCGCTGGCCGCGGGTCGGCGAGAATGCTGCGGTTGCCAAGCGCACGTGGCCCGAACTCAGAACGGCCCTGAACCCAGCCGATGACAGCGCCATTTGCCATCCAGTCCGCTGCACTCGCTGCGATGTCATCACTACGTTGAAAATCGAGGTGGCTGGACCATGCATTGAGCTCGTGTTCTATGGCTTGCTCGGTCCCGAGATCGGGTCCCCAATAGACGTCCGACAATCGCTCGCGCGGCGCGGGCCGGCCCAGCTCGTTTGACATCATCAATGCGGCGCCGAGTGCGCAACCGGCGTCATGCGCCGCGGGCTGGACGAAGATGTCGTCGAAAAGGCCGGAATAGAGCAGCTTACCGTTCATCGTGCAATTGTGGGCTACGCCTCCCGCCAGGCACAAGCGCTTCATGCCCGTCGCTTCGCGATGATGCCGCAGGATATGAAAGATGATCCGCTCCAGCGCTTCCTGCAGCGAAGCGCTGACGTCTCGATGCTGCTGTGTGAATGCCATTCCCTTTCGCCGGACCTGGATGCTGCGGATCAAGGCCGGGCCGATTCGATCCAGATGGACCCGATAACCGCCATTGTCCAACAATTCATAGAACTGCGCGAAGAGCTCGCGATAGGGCGCAGGGTCCCCATAGGGGGCAAGCCCCATCACTTTGTACTCGTCGAACAACCCGTAGCCGAGATAACGGATCGCCTCGAGATAGAACAGCCCCAGAGAGTTATGTTCTGGAAAGCTTGCGAGTTGCGAAATTTCGGTGCCAGACCCTACTGCCAGCAGACCTGAGAGAAAGTCTCCGCCACCGTCGACCGTAAAGATCAGGCTTTGCTCGAATCCAGACATGGCAAATGCGCTCGCGGCATGCGCTTCATGGTGATTTACGAAGAACACGCGCGACGCATCGACTTCGGTGCGGAACTCCCGCGCCAGCAGCTGACGTAGCAACAGTTTGGCGTCTAACGGCACGGCCTGAGAAAGAAATAGCCGCTCCAGCATGGTATTGCAGTAGGATTCAGTCGCGTAGAACGCGATGCGGTCGATCTCGCCAAGCTCCACTCCTGCAGCTGAAAGGCAGTATCGGATCGAGTTGCTTGGCAACTTGTTGGAGTGCTTGACTCGATTGAGGCGCTCTTCTTCGACAGCAGCAAGCACGCGGCCATCCCGCACGAGCACTGCAGCGCCATCGTGCAGAAATGTATTGGGCAGCTCGGCCGAGTTTTGATAGATTCTGTCCAGACCGCCACTCACTCCGAGACACAACATCTCGCTCTCCATTTGGTCATGACAGGAAGGCGAACCGCCCTCCCCAACTAGTTCGTCTGTACTGTCACGCTCCCTCGGCCACGCGGGCCAGGAAGCACAACCAATGCTTTGCGAAGTCCGGCCCGGCGCCGAGCCGGCTCAGCCTATTTGGGTGCTGGGCGTTCCCGCACCGTCCGACCGATCCGGCGCCGTGCGCCCGGCTTGTTATAAAGCCATTGCGACTGCCCCTGTCGCAGCTCACGCTACCTCAACCAAGACAGCGCATCGCGAATTCCGTCAACGCAGCAGACGGCGCCGAAACAATACCGTCGACACAAAGAAAGGTAATACCGCGTACATGCAGAGCGCACCGACATGGAAGGCAGCCCCGCCGCTGGCCGCACGGTCCAGCATCGCCGGGCGGATGAGATCGACCGAATGCGCCAGCGGCAACAAGCCGGCGATGTGCTGAAAGGAGCTCGGCAGTTGGCTCATCGGAAAGACTGCGCCACACAGAAACACCATGGGTGTCAGGATTAGCGTCTGGTAAAACACGAAGTAGTCGTAGCTCGGCGCAAGAGATATGACGACCATCGCCAAACTTGCAAAGACAAGGCCGGTCAAGGCCACCGTCGGCATCGCATACAAAATGGACGCCCAGGACGCATAACCCAGCGTCGCAGCGACAATTCCGATTGCGGTTCCGGCCAGAACGGACTTACTGGCTGCCCACACCAATTCGCCCAGAACGACGTCGCCAAGCGTGAGTTGTGTGGACAGGATTGCTTCCCAGGTACGCTTGGCATCCATCCGAGCAAAGGTTGCATACATGGTTTCAAAGGTCGCGGACGTCATGGCGCTGGTCGCGACCATGCCTGCTGCCAGGAACGAGATGTAGGAGGTCCCTTCAACACGACCCACGATTAGCCCGAGCCCAAAGCCAAGGCCAAACAGGTTGGTTATGGGATCTGCGAGGTTGCCGAGAACCGATGCAAGCGCGACTTTCCTCCATGCCAGGAAGTTTCGACGCCATACTGCAATCCAGTTGTACGCATTAGCGGGCATTAGCGCCGCATAGCTTTCACCCATCCCTCACTTCTCCATCTCGCGTCCGGTCAGCCGCAAGAACACGTCTTCGAGATTCGGCGGCCGCTGCAGAATGCGAAGGCCCGCTCGGCCGCGCAGTTGAACACGTACTTGCTCCGGATACGGCGCATAGCAAAACAGCGTCTCTCCACTCACTTCGATATTCCGAGTATAAGGCTTGAGCCATTCACCGAGCTCATGTGGATCACCGCCATAGATCTCGATCACGTCGCATCCGATATGCTCGTCGATCAAGGCGTTCGGCTTTCCTTCGGCTATCTTGCGTCCACTCTTGAGCACGCAAAGCCGATCGCATAGGCGTTCGGCTTCTTCCATGAAGTGGGTGGTGAGCAGGATTGTCTTGCCACGCGCAAGCAGAACGCGCAGACGCTCCCATATCAGGTGCCGCGCGTGCGGATCGAGGCCGGTCGTGGGCTCGTCCATCACCAGCAGATGCGGATCATTGATCAGGGCCCGCGCCAGTGTCAGCCGACGCTTCATGCCGCCCGACAGATGCGCGACGCGGACGTTCGCCTTGCTTTCCAGCCGTGCAAACTCGAGCAACGAGGGTACGATCGTCTCAACCTTGCGAGCACTCAAGCCGAAATAACGGCCAAATACCAGCAGGTTTTCGCGTACGGTGAATTCGAGCTCGAGGTTATCGAACTGCGGCACAACGCCAACGCGCATACGTGCTACACGCGCGCGCGCAGGCACAGGCTCGTTGAGGATTGTAATCTTGCCCGCATCCGGCGAGATCATCCCGAGCAGCATACGCGCAATCGTGCTCTTGCCGGCTCCATTTGGCCCGAGCAGACCAAAGCATTCTCCGCGCGCAACCGAGAACGACAGCTCATCGACGATGATTTTGTCGCCAAATGATTTTCTGACGCCGGCAAGGTCGATTGCTGCGGTGGACATGTTCATCTTAGGCTGACAAAAGGCGTTCAGCCGAAGTTGGCTTGCTTACGACGGTTTTGGTCCAGAGCAGGCCGTCGCACCACACATGCTCTACGCGCCCCCACTGGCAGGCGGCGGCCACGTCCGGGAAGAATCCTCGTCCATGGAGGTTGGCACTCGTATTGCAGAGCAGCGGAATGCCGGTGAGCTGTTCGAACTCGACGAGCAGCTCGGCGATTTTGTGTGGAGAGTTGCGGGCGACTGTCTGCAACCGCGCGGAGCCATCCAGATGGACGATAGCGGGGACCTTATCGCGCCACTCCTCCCGGGTCTGGTGATCGAACAGCATATAAGGATCTGGCGTCCCGGGACTGAAGATCTCCGGCGCCCGATCCTCCAGGCAAATCGGCGCTACTGGCCGGAAATGCTCGCGGCGCTTGATGTCGTTGAGGTGATCTTTCATTGCCGGCAAGGTCGCTGCTGCAAGAATGCTTCTGCCACCCAACGCCCGTGGCCCAAGCTCGGCGCGTCCCGATAGGAAGATTACGGGTTTGTTGTCAGCAAGAATGGCCGCAAGCTCGCGGAGAGTGCATGGTGCAGGCTCCCATTCTGACGGACTTTCGCTGGCCTGCAGCGCCGGACCGCTATAGACTGACCATTCTAGTGGCCCGAACCCCTTTTGTGCCGCCATCGCGCTGCAAGCGGCGCCAATTGCCGAGCCGCTGTCATTTGGAAACGGCGGCACCCAGACCTCATCGAACAGTCCCGTCGCCCGAAGCGCACTGTTCCACTTGATATTGAGCCCGCACCCCCCGGCTACACATAGGTTTCTCGCGCCCGGAAGCGACGAGTGTCGCAGCAAAACCATCGCAATTTCCCGGACAAGAAGACGTTCCAGGAACACATGAAACGACGCAAGGACGTCTTCGGCTCGCTTGGCCGTCAAGCGCAGCGCGCTCGCCTCAAAAAAGTCGTGTACAGCGGCAAGCGATGCCTCAGCATTGTTGATGTCGGCGCGGTAGCGACGGGCCTGCTCCGTATCCGCAGCGAAGCGCTTTTCGTAAAGCTCCTGAAACACAGCCACGATGGTTTCGTCGAAAGAGCCAAGCGCAATATAAGCCATCAGCTTGCCGGCGATGCCCAAGTCCCAATTGGTGCGATTCGGCTGCCTGTAAGGGCCAAAATGAAGGCCCGCGGCAGCATAGGAATGACCGATCATTGGAAACAGACTGGCAATGAGTCGGGCGCCTCGAGGTTCGACATAGTAGAGACGTGGAAAGATGCAGCCATCCCATACCAGACAGAACGCGGGCTTTCCGGCGCTGGCAAACGGGCTGGTGCTGTATGCCGAGGCGACGTGGCCGGTGACGTGCGGGTAACTCTTATAGGGAAACACCTTGCCGCCAAGGATCAGGCCATAGCCATCGACTGAATCTAGAAGGCCCTCGGCATGGCGCTCGACATATGGCGCCCCCTTCAACGCGATTGGAACCGCCCCACTGAGAACCTGGAACTGCGACTCGATCTCTCCATCCCAGCCGTCGATGACGAACTGATCAATATCTCGTGGATCCAGGCCATGCTCAGCCAACGCGAGCACGACTGCATCGAGGTTATCGACAGATTGATACCGTGGATTGTTGCCGCGCTTCTCTTGTTCGGTGCAAAAGACAAGCTGTCCGTCCTCGACGACAGCGATTGCCCCATCATGTGTTAACTTGATGCCACAGATGCGCATACGACCCCCTGGCCCTAATGACCGTAATTTGGTTGTTCTGACGAGTTAATCGGCTTCCGGAACAGCACGAGCAAACAGTCTTCATTGACCGACTCAGTATGGCAATGAAGACGCTCGATCTCGGATAGGTTCTCATTGAAGAGAGAAATCACTGTTTCCGCACCGGCAGCGTGCCCACAGCGTCGACACGGAGCATCACGCGCGGACCCGAACACCAGAGCGCCATTTGGTGCAAGCATACCGACCAGATTGAGGATGGCTGTGTGCATCTCGGCGATGTCCTTGAGGTAGTAAAGAACCTCGGCCACGACGATCAGATCGAACTGCTCAGCCGTCGAGAACTGCTGAATGTCGCATGTTATCCATGTGATATGTGACCACCTCTTGGTCCGCTGGCGCGCACGCTCGATCGCCTGAGGCATGACATCGACCACGGTGAGCCTTTGGCAGTGCGGCGCCAGCATTTCGGTGAACGCACCGGCTGCACATCCGACCTCGAGGGCATGCACAACGTCACCGTTGCAACGCGACATCCGCAGCATCTGCGCGTATCGCTCCTGCTCGAACGAATTGCTGTCGAGCCGCCATGGATCATCGACAGCCAATTCGCGCTCCAATAGCTGATAGTTCTTGTCCGATGTCACGGGGGCATCCAACCTATTTGTAGGCGCTCGATCGCTCGGGACCGCAAACACTCTCGGTCGCCGCCACGCTCGATGCACGGTGCGAAAGCCCGGGCTTACAAATTGCGGCAGAGCTCACACCACTTCTCGCGGAGCTTATTCCGGTGGCCGCATGCGGAATGACAGCTCTATTCTCTCCGTCGCTTGCCACCATGACTTTACGCGACAGCCAATCGCTATTGCTCAATGTACAAAGCGCGTAGGCTTTCATCGGCAGCAAGAGAAAGATATTGATGGGTGTGTGAAGCGAGAAGCCGAGAAACCGCATATCGCGAGCACGGAACGCTGCCACACTGCACCGGACCATCGTCATGGCCGCAATCGTCAGCACCGTCCACCAGGCCACTGACCCGCCGATGACGAACTGCGCGAGCGCAGCCAGTGATGAGAGGGCGAGAAGCAAGGGGCCGAGATTTTGTCCGACAACGTCGAGCGTCAGATAGCGATCCAACTCGGGCAGCAAGCGCAACGCAAGAAATGTGTCTCGAAAGGTACTGCGCGCCCAGCGTAGTTGCTGTCGCAGATATGGTCCAAGGCTGTCCGGCACCACTGTTGCTGCGATCGCGTCGGGGACATACTCGGTTCGAAACCCCGCCTTGAGCATAAGGATCGTTAGATGACGATCTTCGCCGAAATCACTTGGCTTTCCACGAAAAAATTGCGTTTCGTATTGATCAAGCAGCAAGGCGAGCGCAGAGCGACGATACATGGCACACGGCCCGCAGCAGCACATCACGGCGCCGAAGCGTGCCTGCGCCGCGCGCTCTTCGTTGCAAGCCAACCAGTATTCCATATCGATCAGCTTGGTCAGCCAGGTCTCGTTGCGATTGCTCGCTACCAACTGCCCCATGGCCGCGCCGACGTCGGGGTCCTGCATCTTCGATACAAGCTTCGTGACCACGTCGACGGCAAGGATCGTATCCGAGTCGACGTTCAGGACCAGATCGCCGGAAGAGCTGCGTATCGCAGCAATCTGCGCCTTGCGCTTTCCGACGTTCTTGGCCATCAAGATGATGCGAAACCTCGGATCGCTCGCATAGATTTTGTGTACGGGTCCCAACAGATCGCGATTTGCGGATCCATCGTCGACCACAATGACTCTCAGTTTTCCGGCGTAGTCTTGACTTGCAATCGACGCGAGGCATTCGGAGAGTGTGTTTGGGTCCTCATTGAAACAGGGCACGATTACATCCACGCTGGGCAGAACCACCCCGGCTTGCTCGAGATCGTTCTGCAGCGATGAGGGATTGGTCGGCTGAGCGTAAAGCGCCTGCGCGCTCTTGTAGATGGTCGAGAGCAGCGCATAAGACGAAACGGCGACAGCGCTGGTTGTAGCGAGCAGATCCATGGGGTGCCAGTTTTGTTCAGTGAAGTTGAGGAAGCGGATGGATTTCGAACCCGCGCAGTTGCAGTGCCGGAATCAGATATGCCAGCGCCCTCACCGTCTGTTCACGCGAGGTACTGTCGATGCACGACGCCTCCTCGCCGGGCGGATATCCGTCGTGCAGGAGCACAATTGCTCCCGGGCGAACAGCCGCCAGCACTGACTTCACGATGCTATCAACCCCAGGACGCGACCAATCTCTCGGATCGACCGACCAGTGCACAGCAGCGAGGCCAGCCTTGGCCGACGTAGCAAGCACGTCTTCGGTCCATATGCCGTAGGGTGCCCGCATGTGCCGGGGCAACGCTTGTGGGCATGCCAATCGGATTGCCCTGCTCGCCGTTAGCACCTCATCATGTATCTCCGCTGCTTCGCATCTGGACAGATCGGGATGCGTCATCGTGTGGTTCGCAACCTCGTGCCCCTCGGCGATCATTCGTCGAATGAGTTCAGGTTGGTCGGCCGCGTACGTGCCGATAACGAAGAAAGTCGCGGGGACCCGATGTTGCGTCAGGACATCGAGGACGAGCGGCGTGCAAAATGGATTGGGCCCATCATCGAAGGTCAAGTAGACCGAACGACTTCCGCTAACGTCGCCGTAGTTGCACCGCACCGCAGATAGGGGGATGAGTTCATTCACAGCTCGGGCCCGTTCCGATCGATAATTGTTCCCGCCGGCCACTCGCCCATTGAGCGTCCAACTGGGAACACCACCACGAGCACGTCTTCGATGCGGATCGGCGACAAATTGGGGTAGACATCTGCCTGGGTGGAGCGGACGCGAATGCCTGGCATGAGGGTTGCCAACCCTCGCCTTCCGACCAGTCTGGTCAGATGCTTCTCAAGTGCGGGCCGGACCGTACCAAAGCCGAACGGCACCCCAAGCTCCTGCAGCGCAGGATACATCACGCGCATTGAGTGGCTAATTCCAAGCCCCTCAAGATCTGGACGGACGGCATACAATCCCAGTTCGGCCACGAGAAGATCAACGCCGCCAATCTTGATGAAGCGGCGCAGTAAGCCAATATGAGCAGCGACGCCGTGCGCGTCGTAACCGATTACGCGCATTTCAGGTCTTGCGCCGGCCCAACTTCGAATACCCTCGAATGGCTGTGCATTGAATGCACCAGTCGGCCCATAGCTCTTACGAAAGAAATCGGCGAGCTCGGCATGATCGGCGAGCTGCAGCTCGCTTTCCCAGCGAAGGCTCCACTGGACCTGAGTGCGCGCGGAAGGCTCTTCCGCAGACGGCGACACGGCAATATTCATGGCGGACTTCCCTGCGCCAGTAGGGATGAGAGCGGATATAGTCACGTAAGACACTCGCTATTCGCCGAACCGCTGATCAATCTGGAATGTGTTGGCATGCGGCATCCGCGCTCGACTATTCTCGCCAGGTCGCCCGAGAGTTGACTGAATCGGAGTGGCGCCATCGTTGGCGGCGAGACGATGGCGCAGCTCGCACGTGTCGTTCCAGCAATGCCATGGTCGACATATGCCCGGACATCCCAATGAGGCGATCGGGTTGTGCAGACTCCATCTGCATCCTGGGAGAGCTCCGTCGCGCCCAAGATCGCGATCGGCATTACCCTCTCTGAGGGCTGCCCATCGGTGTGTGAAAGCTCATCGAGGACACACGCGGCGGGCACTAGATCAACTTCGGTCTTATGCATCTTCGACTCGCCTTGTATTGCGATGGACAGGCGCGCCATTTGGCCAGTCGCCGGAAGTATTCGGCATCTGCGATCTGCGCACGCTGCTTGGTCGCGACACTAAGGTGAGGCTGAGCACGCCCTCAAGTGTACGCGGGTAAACCGCCGATATGGAAAGGGATGGAACGCGCATACGAAGGTTTATCGAGGCCTGCCTAGCGTCGCATCGCGTGAGAGTCGCACCTATAACAGGCGCAACGCGCGTGCGGCAGAGATAGCCACTTCGCACACGGATTCGGCAGATCCTCGCACGTCCAGGATTTCTTCTCGGAGCCCGCGTACGACCAATAGCCATCGTGGCATACCTAATTCATTTTCCAAACTGATGTTTGCTATCCAACAATCCGCAGTTTGGTAAAATCGATTGTTTCGATAGAACACATCCACACGATGGATAGACTCACGACATGCGGTTCAAGGGACTTGATCTAAACCTTCTCGTTGCGCTCGATGCTCTAATGACGGAGCGCAACCTCACAGCGGCGGCGCGCCAAATTAACCTGAGCCAGCCCGCCATGAGCGCTGCGATCGCGCGGCTGCGCAGCTACTTTCGCGATGAATTGTTTACGATGAGAGGTCGCGAGCTCGTCCCGACACCCGGCGCGGAGGCGCTTGCGGGTCCGGTTCGCGAGGCCCTGCTGCACATCCAACTCTCGATCATTTCTCGGGATGCGTTCGACCCGACCCTGTCGAGCCGACGCTTCAGGGTCATTCTCTCCGATTTCATGACAATCGTGTTTTTTCGGAGAATTGTTGATCGTATCGCACAGGAGGCGCCTGCGGTGCGCTTCGAATTGCTGCCATTTTCCGATGAACCCGGTGAGCTGCTTCGCCGCGGCGAAGTGGATTTTCTCATTTTGCCGGAATTGTTCATGTCGAGCGCGCATCCTAAGGCGACGCTATTCGATGAGACCCTCGTATGCGTGGGATGCCGCACGAACAAGCAGCTATTGCGACCACTTACATTCGAGAAATACAATTCAATGGGGCACGTCACCGCCAAGTTCGGACGGGCGCTGAGGCCCAACCTCGAGGAGTGGTTCTTGCTCGAGCACGGCTTGAAAAGGCGCATCGAGGTCGTTGTGCAGGGCTTTAGCCTGATTCCGCCCATATTGTTCGACACGGGCCGCATAGGAACAATGCCCTTACGTCTAGCCAGACACTTCGAAAAGTGGATGCCCCTGCGGATCGTCGAGCCACCACTCCCACTGCCCACTTTTACCGAGGCCGTGCAGTGGCCTGCGTTCCACAATACCGATCCGGCGAGCATTTGGATGCGGCGGATATTGTTGGAGGAGGCGTCCAACATGGGATCTGCAGATCGGAAACTACCAACGCGCAGGCGCTGCTAGGTCCACCACAAGCTGCTCCGGCAGATGCAAATATCCCACTCATCATTCGACGTGTCTGCCTTGTCATTTTAGCTTCCCGGACGGCCATGCTGCAAAACGCACGCGCGAGCCGGCCCGGGATTGTGAACGATTGCCGGCCCGTGCGCCTAACGATCCCGCAAACCGTGTAGTGCGCCTGTACTGCACGCGAGGTCCGACGCCATCGCGGAAGGACGCGAGCTTTCGAGTACGATGGTATTTGGCGAAGCGAATTAAATCGCTTGAACCTGACACTGCGTCAGGTTGTAATTTGCCTCCTGACCAATGCTGCGCAGGCGGACGTCAACGGGTCACATCGCGTGAACTCCTGGCTATGGCAGGATAGGCACTAAGGCTGGTTTGCCAATGGCGGCTCGACTAAGTCGAGTTGCGAGAGTGCCGGGAATCGACGAGATCGATCAGGTTGGCGCTCCCGACGGCTCGAGCCGCAGGTCGTCGTCCCCGAGCGCACTGCGTGCCATTCTGCGATGCTCCGCGAGCTTCTTCGCAATCGCACGAGAGGAACTGAGTTGATTCGCGCGAGCCAATGACACCGCTTCAGATGCAGCCGTTGTCGCTCATGGTATGCACTGTAAAAGACGAGCGCGTCGGATAATGAGATATGCGTTTCAACGGCCTTGATCTGAATCTTCTCGTCGCCCTTGACGCCCTAATGACTGAGCGCAGCCTTACCGCAGCTGCACGCAAGATTAACCTCAGTCAGCCGGCCATGAGCGCAGCCGTTGCCCGGCTGCGTTCCTATTTCCGTGATGAGCTGTTTGCGATGAGAGGCCGGAAACTTGTCCCGACGTCACGCGCGGAGGGGCTGGCGGCACCCGTTCGTGAGGCTCTGATGCACATCGAGCTCTCCATTATCGCGCGCGACGCATTCGACCCGGCGCAATCGAATCGGCGGTTCAGGATCGGCCTTTGCGATTTTATAACGATCGTATTCTTCCGACATGTCGCCGAGCGTGTCGCGCGCGAAGCTCCTGCCGTCAGCTTCGAACTGGTAGCGCTCGCCGATGAGCACGATGAACTTCTCCGGCGCGGCGAGCTTGATTTCATTATCCTCCCGGAACCATTCATGTCCAGCGCGCACCCGCGGATAGCCCTGTTCGAGGAAAGGCTCGTGTGTGTAGGCTGCGGCACGAACGGCGAGCTACGGCGACGGCTTACATTTGATCGATACATGACGATGGGCCATGTTGCGGTTAAGCTCGGAGTTGCGCGCATGCCTCCCATCGAGGAGTCGTTTCTACTTGATCGCGGCCTGAACCGACGCATCGACATCCTCGTGCACAGCTACGGCATGATCCCGCCCATGCTGATGGGCACGAGCCGGATAGGAACCATGCCTTTAAGGCTCGTTAAGCATTTCGAAACAACGATGCCCCTTCGGATCGCCGAGCTTCCGCGGCCGTTCCCAACATTTACCGAAGCGGTCCAATGGCCTGTCCTTCAGAACAGCGATCCGGAAAGCATCTGGATGCGAGAGATATTGTTGCAGGAGGCGGCTCGCATGACCTCTACGAGTGATGATTGCTCCATGAGCTACGCTTCGGAGCAAGCGGACACTGAAGGACGCCTGACGAGCGTTGCCTCGCGACTATCGTGACTCCTCTCAAGGACGTGCACGCCTCCTATATCCCGCTGCATGTCTCTACAGCCACACTTTAGACTTCTCCTGCTCTAACTCACGTCCAGCGTCTTCGCTGCCGACGGCTATCATGACGTTGCCGCGGGATTTGCAAATTGGCATGCCGCCCGACGTCAGGTGGCAGTTCAAGTCACCTATTGAGTTGTTTCAGAGGGGCCACACGTCAGAAGCGCCGCACCAAGCGCTCGATACATCGCGCGGGCCAGGCCCCGCCCTTGAGCGCGGCCTCACGTAGCGGCATGAGCAAGATCAACTCGGGGCTCGCGCCATCCGCGCTCAGAACCAGTCGTGCTCCGAATGCGCGGAGTCGATTCCTCCGCCGAGCCGCACATGACGCGCGGCCAGCCCGCCGAGCGATTGTACAGATGACGGGAATCGCTCGTGCTATTTTGCAAGACACCGCGCGCCTGTGTTGCCTTGTCGCATCACCTTAAGGCGCCATGCATCTTCCTCGCTCCGCGCCGCTGATCTGACTTCTTTTGGCCCTATCGCGGCCAAACGTCTTGACGACGTGCGCCGCCTTGGCGCAATGACAAACAAGGAGCCGACCGTTGGAACAGTACAGCGGCGTATTCGATCCGGAAGAACTATCTGTCTTAGGAAGCCTGTTTGATGGCGCAATCAATGCGTTACCGCCGTCGATGCGAACGCCTGAAAATCGGACCGCAGTCGCCAAACTCATCTTGGATAGTACAGAGAGCGGCGCGTCCAGGCTGGCATGCCTGATGAACTTGTTGATCATCATTTCACCTAAGGGTTGATCGCCAACCATTCTGAGGATAGTCACCATCTCTTACGCTGGAATGGAAGACGATCCAGCTAGAGCTTTGAAATAGCTTGAATCATACGTGACGTCAGGTTGTAGGCTTTGAAATTGAACAACATGAGCAAAGCTACACCACGAAGGCGTCGATGGCGCATTGGCGAACTTGCAGAGGCGACCGGAGTGACGGTACGCACGCTGCATCATTATGAACATACCGGGCTCTTGGCCGCATCGGAGCGCACAGACGGCGGTCACCGGATGTACGATCGTGAAAGCGTCCAACGAGTTCATCAGATTCGCGCGTTACGTGAGCTTGGCTTCTCCCTTCACGAGATACGTAAGGCAATGGAGGGCACTACCTCACTCATTGACCTGCTGCGCAAACATTTGGAGCGGATCGAACTTCAAGTCGCTCGAGCGACCCTGTTGCGAGATCGTTTACGCGACATGACGACAGGCAGTGAGATCCAGGTAAGTGTAGATGAGCTGCCTGCAACCTTGGATGCGATGTCTAAGGTCCAGACGCGTAGTCAGACGTCCCGATGTACGTGCAAATTGGCTATAGAGCGCGAGGAGCGGTGGAGGCGAATCCGCGACGAACTGCGTGATTGCATGGATCGGGGCGAACACCCTTGCGGTGAGCGAGCGAAAGCTGTGGCGGTTGCAGCGCGGCTGCTGATCAGCGAAATCGCCGGAGCCGATTCGCGCGTTTCAACGATCCTGAAGGTCCTTGCGCGGTTGAGTGCCCCTCGCAGTCTGGCCGGTTGGGATCCTACTCTTATGCAGTATCTCGACCTCGCCCTTGCGGGGCTGGAGGATCAGCCGTACTGACGGCCTGGGCGCAGGGATGCGCAGGATCTCGCTGATCATTCCGCCGAGACCACGGTTTATTAGTTTCTCACAAAGGGACTTGAACCGCACGTAACGTCAAATTGTAGGCTCTATCATGGTCGCGGCGTAGCCAAGCTGACGCGCACGACTTCGCTTGGCAGAAGCGACCACATCAGGCTTGGAAGCAAATCGAGCCGCCGGCGCTGGCGGTTCACTTCAGGTGAGCATTGGAGCCCTACAATGTTGGGTCGGCGTTACGTTTTAGCTGCCAGTGCAGCACTGCTCTTCTGCGCCGTCGGCCCGACTACGCGCGCCTCCGACGTCAATATTGCCGTAGCTGGTCCTATGAGCGGAAGCAGCGCGGCGTTTGGCGCACAAATGCGCAATGGAGCGGCGGCCGCCGTCGAGGCTTTGAACGCGTCGGGCATACTTCCCGATACCAAGCTGATATTGACCGTCGTCGATGACGCTTGCGACCCCAAGCAAGCCGTCGCAGTTGCGAATAAACTCACAACCGAGCGCGTCCGGCTAGTCGTTGGTCACTTTTGTTCTTCTTCGTCGATTCCGGCCTCTGACGTCTACGATGAAGCAGGCATCATTCAAATGTCACCTGGCTCGACAAGTCCTCAACTGACAGAACGTGGCCTTAAGACGGTGTTTCGGATTTGCGGCCGTGACGACCAACAGGGTCTCGTTGCAGCTGAGTACATTCACGCAAATCACCATAACGAGACGATCGCAGTGCTCGACGACAAGAGCACGGCGGGTAAGGGCATTGCCGACGTGGTTGCGGCACAGCTGCAGAAATCCGGCGAGCACGTCATTCGAAAAAGCTACATAGCCGGTGAAAAGGATTACGCAGCACTGGTCTCAAGAATGAAGAAGGACGGCGTGCGGGTCGCCTATATCGGCGGCTATCATACCGAAATTGGACTGATCGTACGCCAGGCGTCAGAAGCAGGTGCCGGCCTCATCGTCATGGCAAACGATCCACTGATGACCTCTGAATTCTGGGCCATTACCAGCAGTGCAGGAAATGGCACATTGTTCACCTTCATGGCCGACCCCGTCAAGAATGCCAAAGCGGCCGGCATCGTGGCCAGACTCAGCGCTGCCAATCTGTCTGCCGAAGGATACACGCTTTACGCCTATGCAGCAGTCCAAGCATGGGCAGAGGCGGTAAAGCGGGCCAGCTCTTTCGATGCTCGACGAGTGGCCAGCGCACTTCGTTCGTGGCCGATCGATACCGTGATAGGCCCAATACTGTTTGATTTTAAAGGAGACAACGCGGCTCCTGGATTTCTCGTTTACCGCTGGCGTGACGGGCATGTTGAAGCCGTCAAGCAGAACTGATCGGGGACGACGAGCAACCTCCCACAATTCAGCCAGTGATACAGAGAATGAAACGCCCTCACGACCTTGGTGCGGCCCTACTGGCGTGCACTCTTATACTCGCGGTTTTCGGAGCATTTTTGGCGTTCGCTGCAGCGCTGGCAGAGCTGCCTGACGTCGATCCACTGGGGGATGAGTTGCGTCCGATGATAAACAAGTAGTGCTTGTGCAAACCCTCAGTATCGCACGACCACCTTGGCAGGCATGTCTTGATCAGACCGATGGTCGCTCTTTTTGGTTCACCGGCTCCTCCTCAAGTAGGCCTCTATGCCGTCTGCAACGGCTCGGCGACATCACGAAGTGCCGGTGGTTTCTTCCCACAACGTAGCCATGGAACTCAATTTGCATCAGCAATTTGCGTCATCGAGCCGGCATACCGACAGATGCACATGCGCGCTGCACTCTATGAGCAGGCGCGCCCCGTGCGAGGTCCTGCGAACAGCACACGGCAAGACGGCCAATTGGCGTTCCGACCGAACAGCTCTCCTCGTGACTTGCGTTGCCATCAATGGGCCCCCATTCCCGCTGTCCGCCGCCTTACTGGAAGGCTCGTTACCGTCCTGGCACGGCAATGCCGACATGCGAGGAAAAGCTCCACCTTGGAGCGAACCGCCGTCAGGCCGGCCGCCGCGACATGCCAATGGGCTGGCTACACACGAGCCAGAACATTCTCGACATCAATGTGATCGGCCATGCCATCGGCGTGCGCATCTTTGGGCGCCGTTATGCCTTCGCGAACAACCTTCGGCCTGTCGGGCCTGAAAGGCAGGAAGTTGCAGCCGACTTCGCTGAACTTGACCCTTCTGGAGTACCCTCCGACCCAAGCGTCGTGCTGGCGCGCGGCAGCTGACCTCCTATTGGCAATTTGCTCTGGCCGGAGTGCAAGTCCTCCCCCAAGAAGGGCGGACAGATGAAGCGACCGAGATTCACGGAAGAGCACATTATCGCGATATTGAGGGAGCATGAGGCCGGCGCGAAAGCGGCCGATCTAGCTCGTAGGCACAGGATCTCTGAGGCGGCAATCTACAATTGGAAAGCCAAGTTTGGCGGCATGGACGTTCCTGCGGCCAAGCGATTGAGGGCCCTGGAAGAGGAGAACGTGAAGCTAAAGATGCTTCTGGTGGAGCACATGCTCGGTGTGACGGCCCTTCGCGAGCTCCTGTCAAAGTAGTGATCAGACCGCCATTTGCAGATTCTCATGACCCAATCGCATCGTGCAAGCTCGGTGCCTGCACCCAACGAGAGAAGTCAAAAGCGGTCAAATAGCGAACGAGCCGTCTTTGAGACAGACGACATCAGGCAACCGGGACTTCTGTTCCACAAACGGAGATGATCAAGTGAAAAACAGCCCTCCTCCAAGACTAACGTGCGGCATTTTCGACCATTTGGACGACGACGGTCGCGATGTCGCGCGACAATACGAAGATCGCCTCAAGTTGGCGGAAGTGTGTGATTCTCTGGGATTTTACGCTTATCACCTAGCCGAGCATCACTGCACACCACATGGCAGAGGGCCGTCGCCGAATCTGTTTTTATCGAGCGTCGCGCAGCGTACCCAGAGACTGCGCGTTGGTCCGCTGGTCCTGTTGCTCAACCTCTATCATCCTTTGCGCGCGTTCGAAGAGATCTGCATGCTTGACCAATTGAGCGGCGGCAGGCTCGAGCTCGGTATCGGACGTGGCTCCCTGCCGACCGAATGGGGCTATTTCGGCGTCAGCGCGGACGCGGCGCCAGAGCGTTATGAGGAAGCCAGCGAAATCCTAAATGCCGCGCTTAAGGGGCATACGCTATCCTATCACGGACGATTTTTTGAGCTGAGCGAGATACCTTTGACCATGAAGCCTCATCAGCATCCATGTCCGCCGACCTGGATCACGAGCAGCCGGACCGAGTCGGCGGAATGGGCCGCTGAAAATGGCGCCAATCTGGCGTGCCAAGGCCGCTCCTCAGCTGTCCGAAACATTACGAATGCGTTCCGCTCGCATCGGGCGGGCATGACGGACGCGGACGATCGGGAGCCGTTTCTTGGTCTGCTCCGCATGGTCGTGATTGCGCAGTCTGACCGAGACGCCCATGCAGCAGCGGAAACCGCTTATCAGCGATGGCTCGAGAGCTTTAGATTCGTATACGAGCTGAACGCCATTCCGACACCACCTACCCTGCCGCTGACCTTCGATGCAGCGCTCGAGAACGAATTGTGCGTCGTCGGAACACCAGCTTCCGCCCGACAGCTCCTTCTTAACCAGATGGAGGAAGCGGGCGCCAACTACCTACTTTGCCAGCTTGCATTCGGGAACCTCCCGCTGGAAACTTCTCTATACACCGCAACCACAATCAGATCCGAGATCATCGCCGGACAATGACTATCCGATTTTGGCACCTCAGAGAGGCAGCGCGTCGCGACCTCCATCTATGATTGGATGTCCCGAAGTCGCTTATCTAGGACCTCCTGCCTTATTCAGCAGGAGGTCCAAAGACCGATGAGGACTGACTCGCCCCGATGACCATCGTGCAGGCCTCTCGGCCGACGTCGTCGGCGGTGACGTGAACTGATTTGGAGAGCGGCGGCATGTCAAGCCAACGTTGTTCATATGCTGCTGGCCTCATGCGTCTTCCAGAGCGGATCCCCCGATCGCGCGCGCTATCCGCGAGCTGGATGCATCCCATCAAAACTTTCGATTTTACCGTTCTTAACCAAATACCCCATAGTCAATCGCCGATTTTCGGAAAGCAGCCCTTCACGAACCACGTGTGACAATGAACCCAGTTTGCTTTGAGCGTCGTCGCCGGGCATCTCCAGCCGCGCGTGCCTGCATCACCAATGAGACTACCCCATCCTGCAAATCGCGGCACGTGCTGCGCACCCATAGTCGGATGGCGCATCGCAACGTCCCACGCGCCATCTACCGCGTAGTCGCCGACCTAATTGTCGTCATGCTAAAGGCGTTCCAGGAGATTGGCTCTCACGCACTCTTATCGGCTGGGGTCCATGCGTGCGCCGGCTAGGCCTCTGACAAGCGAACTGGGCCCTCGGCCAAGGCGAACCGGACCCCCACATCATCGTGGTCGGCGATTCTCACTCGCTCACACCCTCAGCGCTACTCGGCGCTGGCCGCCTTCACCTGCTTTCTGCAAACTTGCACCGCGGTCATCTCATTCTATGCGCTGTTCGCGACTGACTGCGCGTGTGCACAGCCTTCTGCAGCGGCAATTCGTTCTCGTCACGCGCCTGCAGCCCCGCGAACGCGACAAACGACGCACCTCTTTACTTAGCCTAGGCCTGCTCTTAATTACTCTGGAGAAACACCGTGGAACTCGATCCTTCCAATTCGCGTATACAGGACCTGAAGCACCGCATCGACCTGCAACTGGGCATCGTTGCCGCCCTCATCGGTGAAGAAGGCAACGAACTCGAAGCGGTCCGGCTGCTTAACGCACTCACAAACGAAATGATAAATGCGGAGCTTGCGCTCGGTCAGCTCGGCGATGCGAGGACCAACGGCTACACTAGCGACGGGCAAACAGCGCGAATGTCGGCGGACCGCGGCATCTATCATCCAGAAGACCTTCAGGCCTTGGGCCGGCTTTTCGATCAAACAGTGGCAGCTTTACCTGAGGCTCTGCGTACGCCTGCCAACCGAATTAAGATCGCCAAACTGATTCTGTCGCGTGCAGCGGAGTGACGTTCGATTCGGTGTACTCCGGCCGTTGAGGACGCGATGAAACGCCATTCATAGCTGGGCTTACGCCGCGCTGCGGTTTTGCGCGCCCAGCACCGCAGCAAGGCTCAAGATTCAATGGGCTTATGTCTCGCGAGCGAGCCGCTTCCGTTGCCCTGTCATATTGCAACCTCCGGCATCACAGCGGGGTTTGAAAGGACGCCATCGCGCCGGGGAGGTCATCATCGACTCTCATCTCAGCTGGACTTTCTTGTATCAAGTACATCGTATCTATAATGACTTATATTCCGCAGCTAAGCGAATGAATGCGAAGCAACGTATGTGGCGACGCAGAGGCATGGTTGTCTCGTTCGGTACGTTTTCCTCAATGGTTCGGCGCTTGTGTTGCGGCAGCACCTCTTACATCCCGCAACGCACTACATTCCACGGCTCCTTGCAGGACAACACCAACCAGATCATCGCAATTACCCCGCATCTCGTCACCGCCTTCTCTACTGCACTCCCACTTGACGCAAAACGTCACACCACGCGGCCATGCGAACGGGTCAAACAACAGAAAGACGGGCGCGCCGTCGATCATGTTAGAACGCCGACAAACACTGTCCAGACTGCGTCACGCGCTTAGGCGGTGAATCGTACAAAACGGTCAATACTGGGGTTCAAACGCTTCGTATTTCGAGGTTACGAATGTGGTGAAAGGTCAGCTCGTCCGCTAGCACCGTCGCGCCGACCCAATCTGGCCCGCTCTTCTAGTTTCTTGGATTAGCCACCACCACCGACCGCAAGCAATTTGGGCAATTCGGCATGAAAGCGCGCGATAACGCACGCCCGCCTTCGAGTGATACAGAATCATTGAACTGAATTTGATACTACGACGTTCGGTCATCCGCGCTTCAATAAGCGTCTGTATAAATCTGATCGTAGCGTCGACAGTGGCTCGATGCGTGAGCGCGCCTACGGACCCGATCTCTTGCTTGCTTGATAGGCCACCGGCACTCGATGCTTCGACAACGCGACCTCTTCGTATTCAAGATATCGATTGGAGTTTGAGATGGATCAGATCTCATCCGAGCAGATGCAGGCGCCCGAAATTCTCGTGAGCGCCGCGTTTGACAAGGCGTGGCGCTTTGTCGAGAAGGATCCGCTGCTGGCACATAATCACAAGACAGTACTTCATAGCCGATTGCGAGCTTCCCTGGAATCTTCGATAAGGAACGGCGAACGGAATACCTTGCATCTGGCGAACGAGGCGATACGAAAATTACGCGCAGAATTGACAGCCTCGACCAAGGCAGCAAGATTACTCACACTTCCGCGGCAATAACGATCAGCTATGTCACTGCTCTCCGCAATCTTAAGTCGCAGATTAGCATTCTCGATACATGGTTGTCGCATTATTTTTCCACCACTATTTTGCCCGAACCGCTTCTGAACTAATGCAGCGGGTACAAAGCGCCAAGCGCTGGGCAAGTCAGCTAAGGGTCAGAGTAAGCGACGACGAGGCAGGATAAGCTCGTTACCCCTTAACGTGACACTGTGCATACGAAGATTCTACTCATGCCCTAAACTCGGGACGCGCTTGGACAACTTCAGCGTAATGCCTCGTTAGGCGCTGCCGCATCCGCAAGCGCGAAGCAAATTAGCTACTAGAAGCAGGCAAGCCGCATCGACCTTTTTGGCTCCTCCGCGGGCGCACAGAGACCGTTGAGAAGCGTGCAAGAGTTACTATCGGCGGTATTGACCTTCGCTCATGGTGCGTGCCTATCGGCTAAGAGCATCTTGGTCGGGCTGTGCATGGCGATGAATGCGCGCCCAACAATCTGACGCAGCGTTCGATTCGACCCGTTTCTTGCAAAACAATGTTGTGCTGCAGTTACAGCAATTCGCGGCGATGTTGTTAAGACGCACAGCGCCGGGGGGCATCGAAAGGAACAACACTCGAATGAAGAATTTGCTGATTCTGACTGCATGCATCGGCGCACTCGGTGCGGCCGCTCCCGCATTTGGCGCGGACTTCGCCGGGCAGCCCCTCAACGTCAAAGCGCCTCCGCTGCCGGTTGCCCCCCCAGTTACCGACTGGACCGGCTACTATATCGGTATCAATGGGGGCTGGGGATCGAGCCATAATTGCTGGGATTTCAATGGCGTCACTCCCGAGGGCTGCCATAATTCGGCTGGAGCCACCGTCGGTGGTCAGATTGGCTATCGTTGGCAGATCTTCAATACAGTCTATGGCATCGAAGGTCAGGGCAACTGGGCCGATTTCAACGGCTCCAATGTCAGCACCGCCTTCCCGGCAGACGTCATTGGCACCAAGACGGATGCGTTCGGCTTGCTAACCGGTCACATCGGTTACGCGTTCAATGCCGTTCTGTTGTACGCTAAGGGCGGTGCTGCGGTGACCAGCAACACCTATCACATCAATTCAGTGACTACCGGAGCCGGGATTTCCAGGAACGACGATGTGCGTTGGGGTGGTGCGCTGGGCGCAGGGGTCGAAGTCAGCCTCACGCCGAGTTGGTCGGCTGGCGTTGAGTATGACCATTTGTTCATGCAGGGCAGCAGCGTGCTCTTCCCAACATCCGGCGGCGATCGCGTCCACCAGGACGTCGATCTCATCTCGGCACGGCTCAATTACAAGTTCAGCCCGGCGTTTGGCAGATAGTGATATCCACGCCAGCGGCGTCGAATCGAGATCCCCGACCGTCGGTCGGGGTTCTTTCTTCAAGTTCCTTTGACCAACAAGCACCCCCTGCCGGCCTTTTCCAAACACCAGTCGTCCCAGCTGGCTCATAGGCTGGATAAAACGCATCGCCGTGCTCCAACACTCGTTGAGGAGCTCCGATCCGACGCGACGAGGGGTTGCAATCGCTTGCCTCAACGGAAGCGCGAGCAACAATTAACCGTTGGCGCCAGCTCCAATTCGAGTGAGCAATTCAAAAAACATTGAGGCGAATCGCAATAGCGACTGCCTGGATCCGGGTGGTCGCACCCAACTTTCGCATCGCGTTTTTGATATGAAAATTGACGGTATTCAAGCTGATTTCCAAGATCACCCCAATTTCCCATGACGATTTTCCCTCCGCCACCCACCGCATGCAAGTGATCTCCCGCTGCGACAGGGTCACTTTCTTCTCTCCGCCATTATTGCAAGGACGTGCGATCTCGCCATGGGCGGTATGAAAGAGCGAAGCCAATGCGTTGAGATGGCCGATGCGGTCCTGAGGATCAACATCGTCGGATGGAGATGCAAACGACACCACCGATACACGGCCCAGCGGCCCAAACAACGGCACGCTCATACCATGCTTCAAGCCGGCCTCCCTGGCCTCGTCCAGTACGCGTCTCTCGTCTGGCTGAAGTTCATAGTGGTTCGCGAGTTGATCCCACAAAAACGGCCGCAACAGCATCGGCGTCCGCCGAACCACCGGATCGATGGTGTGATACTTGTGTTTGAAGTATCGCTCGCACCAATCTGGTGGCCACTTCACGGCCACGGTTGGGGGTGGATATTCCGCCAGGCGAAGTGGCTCAACGAAGTTGAGGGCGCCATAAGCAACCTCACCGAACCCCTCTTCGGTGGCGCAGTTTACGAGGAGCTCGAACAGCGCTCTGAGCGAATGCGTCTGTTTTGCGCATTCAGTGAAGCTAAAACGATCCATGATCGGCGGCTGAGGACGCCGATCATGGTCGGTGTCGCTGCGTTCGATTGCGCTTGTTTCAGGCGGAGCCAAGTTGGATTCCACGGCCTGAACCTCCCGGGTTTGCTCTACGAGAAGTCTGGAGCGCCCGCATGCTGCCAGACGCCATTTCCGAATTCGGGGCTCTGCCGGCCACTGCGGCGGCGTGATCGTCTTCGTCAAACAACCGAGGCGCCGCTGCTATCCTGTGTCTTAAGCCGAACAACGCGACGCAACCGTAGCGCCGATGCCCATCCAATGTGATCTAACCGGCTCCCCTGTGACGCGCTGGTAATCTAGGAATCGCCGCTGGGCCGGCCACCTTGATTGGTCCGCGCTCTCGATCTCTGACGCACATGCGGAGCGCGCGGATTTGAGGAAATCCGACTGTCCTAACGGTTCAGCCGGCGATACGAACCAAACAGCACGACCGGTTGCGGCGTCAGCATAGGTCAGATTGGCTCGTGCGAAACCCAGGTCCGGTGCGAATGAAGCTTCGCTGCATGTCAAGGTCGAGCACGAGCAGACTATAGGCACTGAGCTTCCCGAACGAGGTGAGCTAGGGTACGCCGACCCGCTGGCGGGCGCCGGCTCCCCACTGCGTGGTGTCACCGTCGATGCTCTGCTTGCCGGCGAAGGTGATAGTGGCGTCATTTTTCCTCCCCCTCTTGCGAATTCGCATCGCCAGCCCTTGGCCGATCCTGGGCCCCTCCGCGGCGTCGAGGACGCGATCGATAATCAACATGCAGCAGAAACCCCAAGAGGTAACGACCTAGCATTAATGCGTGGTCTCTGAGGGGCGTGCAGGTCCGGCGCGAATAAATCGAAGGGGCGAATAGAAGTGGCGCCAACGATGCAACGAGAGACACGCGATGTCGCGAGAGCTCCTTGACGCAGAGGACACGTTGCATGTGCATCTCCAGAAGGGAGAGGACTTGGGATCGGACCAGCAAGTGTCATACCAGTTTTTGTGTTTGCACAATCATTCGTGGAAGCAAGGGCTTGGCAAACGGGCGGTTCCAGTACATGGCGTATTGAAGCAATCGTGACATCGGAAGGAAACGCGACAGCACCATTTGCGCGAGCCGCGGCACCAATTGATCCAGATCAAAAAAAGAATGCCGTTTTCGCGACGGCAGCCCCTCCAACGCGTCGATATCCCAAGCGCAGCGAACTTCTGGCCTGAAAGCACGGAGGCTGGCCGATCAGAGATCGACGACAAACACGGGTCCGATCACCGGCAACCGACCTTGCATGTGTAACGGCTCGGAATGCCCGTGGACGTCAGGCGAGGTCGGGAGTACTGCCTACCCGACATGCGTTGTCCATCCACCTGCAAGAGTCTTGGGCAGTCCAGTCAACTACCCAACTTGACAATTGATGGAGACGATCGACACATGGCAATCGTCATGCAATTTGGGTTGAGGATCGGTCCGGCAGCGCATTCTGACTAAACTCGGAATTCAAAGCAACAACCCCGCGGGAAAGACAATTGCACCTCGCCTCGGGAGGGCATCCTTGATGCGGTTCGCAACCAAGGCGAAGCGCGTCGCCAAAACCGGTGAAGTATGTTTTCTCTGGTCCTGGCGATCATCTCACTGCTCTATACGACCGTTGGCCAGGCGGGTGGTACTGCATTTCTGGCGCTAATGGCTTTTGCTGCTCTGCCATCGACAGAGATGCGCCCGACGGCGCTTGGTCTCAACATTGTTGTCGCGACTTACGCTACATGGGTCTTCAACCGCAACAAAGTCGTCGACTGGATAATGCTGCGTCCGCTTCTGCTCTCATCGATGCCGGCGGCGTTTGCCGGTGGCCTTATGGTGCTCGGAGAAGACATTTATAAGACGCTGACCGGGGTCGTCATTCTACTGGCAGGAGCCGTGATGATCGTGCGGCGTGGAGGCGCCGCCGATCGCATTTGCGAAAATCCGATCTGGGGAACGGTGGGCATTGGAGCGGCGATTGGCCTGGTTTCCGGCCTGACCGGCGTCGGCGGCGGGGTGTTCCTCGCCCCGACGCTCATCGCCCTGAATTGGGCGTCGCCGAAGCAGAGCGCCGCGCTGTCGCCCCCATTTATTCTGGCTAATTCCACAATCGGCTTCGTTGGAGCTCTTCTCGCTGGTCAATTTCCGTCTTCGTATTTCTGGCTTTACGCAGTCGCCGCGCTGGGGGGTGCCGTCGCAGGCACGATGATCGGCCTGAAATGGATGAGCCAGACAACTGCCAGGTTCATTCTCGTGGCGGTTCTATTCGTTGCCGGTATCCAATTGGTTTGCGCATGATCGCGCAGCTGAAGCGCGACCAATGAAGACCTGATCTGGATAATCTTACGAAGATTGATAACTGTAAAAGCAAGCGCAAAAGCAAGCGACATAAAGCGCTAGGCGGACAGAAACGCATCGTCAGATAGCGATCGCGTGAGAAGTTGGTCGGACTCGGATCCGGGATTAGCAAAACCTGACACTTGGTTGTGAATTGGTGAGCTGCCTGTATTGGCGATGGGACGTCGCCGAGCCAAGGCGCCCCGACGCACTTTGCCGGGGTTGGAAGTGCGCCGGGTCCGCCCCAACATCATCAGTACATCCGTGACGATGCTTGCGGCAATGAGACAAGCAGCGTGGCGGAAATGAGGCCTGTCCATTTTTTTGGGCGTGGCGTCTAAAATGCTTTCTGCGTGGCTCCAAGAGCCTTGAATCTCACGTAGCGTCAGGTTGTATGATCTCGCGCTTGTCGCGCCTCATCTAATGAGCAACTTCTTATCCATGGTATCTCCAACGGACACGTCCTGCTCATGGCATCTATCCGAGAGCTGCCGCCTATAGCGAAGGAAGGTGAGCGATGAGAAGCCGCTCCACCCGGACCTGCGCGGGATGTCGCTTGCCTCGCGGTGATGGGTCGAGATGGTGGATCACATCCACGCTCGCAGCGCAGCCTTCGGCCCTGGATACCTCTCGCCACGTCAGTCCCTAGGCCGTGATATCGAGAACGGAATTCCGATTTCGACTTAGTTCGGACCAGTTGACATAACTCAAAGACACAGGAGGGCGCATCGGCCAGCTTCGCGGCTGTATAAGCATGGGAAGCCAAGCCTTGCAGACCGCACTCCTGAACAAATATTGCGATGCTCGCCTGCCTTGGTACACCATCTACCCAACTGTACCGGATTTCTCCACGACAATCGGCGCCAGGACCTGTCAGACTTGGTTGAACCGGCTGCCGCCCGACGAACCCGTATCGCTCTATATCCACGTTCCGTTCTGCCGGTCGATCTGCTGGTACTGCGGGTTTCCTACAAGCCTCACGCGCAGCGAACGGCCGATTCGCAATTACTTGACGTCGCTGCGGGAAGAGATTCGTTTGGTTGCGGAGCGACTGCCGCGCGCCTTGCCCGTCAACGACGTGCATTTCGGCGGCGGAACGCCAACCAGCATTGCGGCGGTCGATTTCCTAGCTCTGATGGAGCTATTACGCCGCTATTTTGCCTTCAGCACGTCCGCTAGCGTCGCCATCGAGATCGACCCGCGCGCGCTCACGACCGAGATGGCGCAAAGCTTAGGGGCAGCCGGGGTCAGCCGCGCGAGCATTGGTGTGCAAAGCTTCGACACCAAGGTTCAAAGGGCGGTCAACCGCATTCAGAGCGAAACGCAGACGGCTTCTGCTGTCGAAAGTCTTCGCCAGCAGGGAATAAGCCGCATCAACTTTGACCTGCTTTTTGGACTGCCGCACCAGACGGTGCAGTCCTGTGTGAACTCGGCAAGGACGGCCGCGGCCATGCGACCCGACCGGCTTGCGGTCTTCGGTTATGCCCATGTGCCCTCCTATATGAAACGTCAGCGCCAGATCGATGAGACGGCACTGCCGGACAATGTTGCCCGCGTCGAGCAAGCTGCGGCCATGGCGAACACGCTGGTGTCTGCCGGCTACCGCCAAATCGGGCTCGACCATTTCGCCTTGCCGGACGACGAACTCACGCTGGCACAAGAAGCTGGACGGCTACGCCGCAACTCGCTGGGTTATTCGGCAGATACCTGCAAGACCGTGATCGGCCTTGGTCCGTCAGCCATCGGCCGTCTCGGTGACGGGTACGTCCAGAACGCGGCCGAAACCGCTACTTATAGCCGGCATATCAGAGCTGGCCGTCTGGCAACATCGAAGGGCTGCTGTCTCACTGAGGAAGATCGGCTGCGGGCTGCGATTATCGAGCGCCTGATGTGCGATCTGGAGGCCGACGTGCCGGCACTCTGTGCTGCCCATGGAGTTGATCCGATTGGGTTTCTCGATTCAGCCGACCGCTTGGAAATGCTCTCCGAGGACGGCATAGTGGAGATCCAGGACGGCTTCATCCGCGTCAAGCACGAGCACCGTTTTGTCGTGCGCGCTGTCGCTGCGGCATTCGACGCTCATCTCGACCGCACACCCTACTAAGCCACGGATCCGAGCACGGTTTCGATGCATCAACGCTGCTTGCGGACGAATGATCGAAACAAGTCCGCCGTGAAGAACGCCGACGAGCGCTGATTTAAGCGATGTTTTGAGCCGGGACAGTTTCGGCGAAGGCCCGGATGATGGCCCGCAAGAGTTCTGCGAGCCATCGCAGGAGCAGGCCGAAGTTGTAGCCGGCCGCTGCGAGGACGGCGTTGATACGGTCGCCGACGCGGCCTTTGAGATAGTTGCGGTCCATGCGGTGCTCGGCCTTGACGTGACCGATGACGGGCTCGACAGCCGCACGACGCTTCATCTCGCGCCGGATGGAAGCCGTGACGCGGCGAACCTGACCTGAGATCCAGACCCTGAGCCGGTGCGGGTGGTTGTGGCCGCGGTACCCTTTGTCGACATGGATGCGGCGAGCCTCCACGCCGGTGAACTTCTCCATGTCGGCGACCACGGGGCCGAGCGTGTGGCCGTCGAAGGGATTGCCGTGCAGCGCCTTGGCATGGAGCACGAACTGTCCACCCTTCGGGGACGTCACGGGGGTGGCGATACTGACCTTGCAGCCGAACTCGTAAGGCGCGCGGGCTTTGCCCTTGCCGATGCACTCGACCTCCGGCGCATGCAACGCATAGACCTTGGGGCCGCGCTGATGCTGATCCTGGCTGCGCACCCGCTGCGCCAGATCGAGCAGCGGGCCGAAGCGCGCTTCCAGCGCCGCATCGCCATCAATCTTGCGGCGGATATCGCGGATGATCCGGCCAAGCCGCGTCCGCAGGAACCTGAGTTGGCGCCGGGCGCGCTTGAACTGATGCGCGTGGGTATAGCGGCCGACCATGATGGCGGCGCGCTTCGCCAGGCGCAGATAGCTCTGGCGCAGCGGCACACGGTTGCGCTTGGCAAGCCCGACGAGCTTGGTGATGGCCCGATGCATCAGCCGCGCGTCGGTCGGATGCGCAACGGCCTTGGGCTGCACCGTGGTACCGACCACCACCCGCTCCAGATCCTGGGGACCGATGGCGCCAGTCTTGTGTGCCACCGACAGACTTTCCTGGATCAGCGCGACGAGCTGCTCCTCGCCGAGCCGCTGGCGCCAGCGCGTCATCGACGATCGATCGAACGGCAGCCGGTGGCAGAAGCTCAACTCGCCGCAGAAGTATTGATAATAGGGGTTCTCGATCCAAGTCGGAGGCCAAGCGGTCTTAGGAAGACAAATATGTCTGGCAACTCCTTGGCTCACAGAACGACATGGCTACGATCCGACTTCAGGCTGCCCTGGGCCGGTTTGGCACACCGAACCAAAGCGGTCATCCAGAAACTTCCAGTCGATCAGCGCCGGGCCAACCGCACCAGCGGGTGGCCCATGTCGATGATTTGATCGAGCGCCGGAAGCAACAGGTCTTTTTGGCGATCATCTCGCGGTTTGCTCATCGCCGTCCCCAATGCCGATGACCAGCCGTCAGGGAATCACGAATCGCTCGAAAGCAAAATCCAAAAATGCAAGAAACCGCGGCCCAACACCCCGCTTTCCTGCAAATCGAATACTTTATCGAGACAACTTCTGCCTATCTCTCAGGCCGATCTGCATTCTTCACGGACGACAAACAAGCGGCCGGAATGCTGTCGGCTGCCTTGATGCGGATCACCTCGGCGAGCGTGACCTTGGTGACGACGTTGCGTTCGTAGGCTTCGGCTATCTATCGCAACAAGCCACTTTGCGAAACGTACGGCTGACCTCAGTGAGTGCGGCTAAAGGCCTCGGCCACGCCTGTAACAGCCTTAACATATCAAGGCCTGCCCCTCTTCTGTCCTGTGATCACTGGCGCACCTCCGACGGAAACGGGGCCTTGTGGGTTGGACCGCTCTACGCGCTTCTCGGCGCGCTTCTTGGTCGGGCTCGAAGCAGCTTGTGGGGGCGACGAAGAAATGGCGGAGGGAGCAGAAGTGACAGCTGCTGGATTCTGCAAGGAATCAATCCGCGAAGCCAGCACCGTGATCTGATCTAAGATCCCCTTGAGGTCCTTCCGCTGCGCATCGATGTACCGGTTAAGCTCTGCGATATCCTCGCTCACCTTCTCCTGCGCCCAACGTATCTCGGTTAGGGATATTCTGTCCTGCGCCGACAGGCCCACCGCCGCATCTGCGTGCCCGGCTGCCGACGTCTCGACAAACCCCGCGAGGCTGCCGCCAAAATGGGCTGCTGCCGCACACAAGCCGACGAGGACGAGAAACACCAAACCGCAGCGAATTCGCCCTGACGAGCCGTATAAGAGCGGCCGCAAGTCTGAGGCGGCCGCCTGGTCAACCATCTCCATCGTTCCTTGCCCGACTTCCCCGTTTCGATAGACTTCTTGGTTGACGCGAGAGCTCGCGATGCTCACGCATCCCAGCGAGCCGCGGCCGCCCCAAAAACATTCTTCAACTCGCCGACCATTTGCTCCCTTGGCTCCAATGAAGCGGCCCGTCTTGACCAAGGCAAAGCGAACACCCTACGGGGAACTCCTGCATTATAGGGCTGGCGGTAGCACTAGTTCTCATCTTCCTCGGCCATGGTGCAGCATTTTCGCATCATTCAGGATAACGTTGCAGATTCTGCACCCTGCCGACGCCTGATGCGAGCCGGCCGCTATTTCCTTCAAAGTCGGACTCTCGGTTTCCGTGCTGCCGAGGCTGGCAACTTCGCGGCCAGGCGCTACGAAAAAGGCGCCACAGCTGGCGCTCGAGCCACCATGCCATTGGAGCGGCAAGTGTTGAGCATGGCCAACTACCAATCCTGGCAGGTTGATCGAGACGACGGACGCATGGCAAGCGTGGCCCACGAACGTTACGGGATCATAGCTAGGCACTCGAAATGCACCGCAGATTTGTCCGTGCCAATGCAGCGGACGGAATTAGCAACTTCTCGCCCACAGCCCTTAAAGCAGCTCGAAACCTGCTTCCCCCGCTGTTCTGGGCCACCATCGTGGACGTTGTGACGCGATCGCTGCGCGAACAAATTCCAAGGCTCTGTGGAAATCGCGGTCGTCGACGATCGCTTCGTCCTTGGCGGACCACGATACCAGGACAGCTTCACGAAGCCACGGCTCCGCTTTGGCAGGCATTGCATCCCCGTGGCTGCCACTTCGTCGAGAAAGGCACTTCGAGCAAGATGCTCGGCACGGCCGCAATCCTCTACCTCATAGTGGAGCAAGGTCGAGGTTCGAAATGTCTTGGCGGCTTGGACAGCTGCGGCTCCGCGCGCTCGCGGCCAACGGTTCTCGCTCAGCCAGCAAGCGTTGCTCACTCTCGGCAAATCCGGCCTGACGCACACGCAAGGTGCAGACCAGATCATGCTCGCGCTTACGGGTGACCAAGTCGCCAGGTCTAGTGAATCTCGCTGGGATAGACGTCCTGCCCATGAGGCGTCGTCCTCTTGTCCCCAGACGCCACGGCTCGGGAGGTCCGTTCTGGACTAGAGAGGCCGACTTTCAATCCATTCATGGCTCGCAAAACAAGGATGCGAAGTAGACTGTGCGTGATTGCTTTGTTGCGGCGACGACGCCTCGGACATCTTCGGCTATCGCAGCATTTGCCTGCAGTTTGCGATCAAGCGAGCCGCAACGGCGACTTGCCGTTGCGCTTTCGCTCGCGGCTTGTTTGGTCGGCGCCCCCGTTTCGGCACAAACTGCCGACGAGCCTGTCCCCAGGAGCAACGCTGCGGACCAAGCCACCAAGAGAAGAACGTTAACGCCCCCGGATATGGCTACAAAGCTCCGGATCGGCGTGGTCAATCAGCCGATTCGACTTCATGCCTCGGCGTCGGCGTCAGCCCCCAACCTACCTCTCATAAAGCCCGGCAGCGCCGGTCGGGTTGCTCAGACGCAAACGCGAAAGACGATCGCCCCCTTCGCACGCTTTGATGCTTTCCGAGAAAAAGGGATTTGGCTCAACATACCCGGCCCTGCTGATACAATTGATCAGGACAAGCATGGCGTTAGATCCGTACTGGCAGACGTCGGCATTGGCTATATCGGCTGGACGCACAACACCTTTGCAAACAACCAGCTGCCGAATGCGACCAGAAGCAGCATCGCCAACCAACTCTATATGGGGCAGAATCCGACGTTTGCTACGACGAACTTCGTGATCGTCACTTATGATCTCAGCCGGTTTGGTATTCCCGATGGACAGATTGTCGTTGGAGCCGAGCAGCAATACTGGACATGGAAACGACCGGGACCGGATCGAGTAGGATTGAATACATTCGCCTACTATCAAACGTTCTTCGACAGAAAATTCGAACTCAAGCTTGGCTATCTCAGAAATGCGAATGAGTTCACCGGCACATTATTCGGAGGAATTTCAGGATCAAACATGTTTGCCCTTTTCCAAGCAGGGATGAGCACCAACGCCGCGCCAACGCCCGCCGCCAACCTGAAGTACAATTTTGATGATCACTTGTACAACAAAGTTTCCGTGCAGCGGTCAATCAGTCCAGATGGTCCCTATGCGCAGATAACCGAAAATCCTTCGGGTTTAAACTGGAGCACAGCCAATGCCGGCATTCTGTTCATTGATGAACTTGGCTACAAGAGCAAGGCCGCTCCTGGCGTTCCCGACACGTGGCTGCGGGCCGGCATTGCTTTGAACAGCAGCCGCTACAGGAATTTGGCAGATCCGGATCAACAAAGGGAGAGCGGGAATAACTTTCATTACATAGCTGCTGACAGGCAGCTCTGGCAGAGTGACGTTGAGGGGACGCCATCTCGCGGCATCTATGGCGGATTCTCCATCATGGGAGCTTCACCTGACCTAAACAGGATCGGCCAGTATTACGAGCTTCGTCTTTATGCAAAGGGACTGTTTGACAGCCGGCCCAGTGATTTGATTGCTCTGGTTGCCAACAACACGACCTGGAGCAGGTTTGCAGTGGATGCTGCCTTGGCCAAAGGGCAGCTTGCGCATCACGATACCACAGCCATCACGGGGACCTATACCGCGCATCTCGCTCCGGGGATATATGCAAGCCTCGGACTGTCCTACATTCACAACCCGATAAGCGTCATCCACACGCCTCAAACAGAGCACGCCCTCAATCTGTTGGTGTCTACGCTGATATTTTTCTAGATCAGTGAGGATGCCACCAATTCTGCTACCAAACTCTCGGTTCGAAACAATTGCGCGCAAAGTTCTGCCAGCGCGCCGGCGAGACGCTGTGAGAGGAGACGAACCAGGGGGCCTGCTATCTCATGATCTAAGAGCCTCCTGGCCGGATTTCGGCTACAGCTACTTATCCGCAGGCTGCCCCGCTCGACATAGGGCGCGGGGGTGAAGTTCCAAGAATGAGCTGAGACAGATAGGGAATGTCATGCACGGTTCGGCGCACCATTAGCGCGACGAGGACAATCGCAGCCCCTAGAATTCCCGCCACAGCCAACTTGGATGTGAGATCCAACGGCTCTGCGTACGGTATCGAATCCATGAGACGAAATGCCATGCCCTGAATCAGGTACAGCACCAGCGTGCTCTGTCCTATTTCCACGTGAGCGTCACGAGAGGAGCACTGGTGCCCGGGCTTGACTTGCGCGGAATGCTCTGGATAGCCCGGTCGGGATGATT
>NZ_JASAUT010000072.1:0-38389 GCF_029952935.1 Bradyrhizobium sp. Mp19
AGGTCGAGTTGGCCCCGGCTCACTTGCTCACTGCCGCGTGGATGGCGCGGCAATGTTGTACCAGTACGTCATGCGAGGATCGCGTAATGCAATGCATCGGAAGTTGACCGCGGTCAACTTTTCCCGGGGTGTAGAAAGTCGAACTTGTCCCTCCTAATGCGACGCGGAGAGGTAGCAGCTCATGCAGTGCAGGAATCACCGTCTCCGGTATTTCGGTATTATTGCACCTACACGCCACCGTTGCGCCCCCGACCATCGAAAGTTGACCGCGGTCAACAAGCTGAGGAAATTCTGAGCCTCAAGGTCGCACGGCCTTGACGCCGTACCGCGGGGCTGAACGCAGCATAGAGCGATCAGCAATTCCGACCAGTCTGTTGAGCGTACTGGTCCGACCGGCGTTAACCATCAGAATGCCGCTAGCCGCCGTGAGGAGGCCATGGCGAGCAATTGGGGTTGCCCTACAATATGTAAGGATACACGGCGGCGGATAGAGGAGCGCCCAATGGCTTTCCATATTAAGAATCCCGAGACCGACGCGCTGGCACGCAGGGTCGCGGCGCTCAAGAAGATCGGCCTCACCGAGGCTGTGCATACGGCGCTTGCCCATGAGCTGGAGCGTGAGCAGGGAAAGCCTACCTTGGTCGACCTGGGCGTACAGTTTTGTCGCGACTTCCGGGCCAGGGGCAATCCGAGAGCGGCAAGCCTGCTGGCAAGGCGTTCCGCGACAGCCTGTACGAGGATTCCTGATGTTCATTGACGCTTCGGCGCTCACTGCGATGCTGACCCACGAAGACGAGGCGCGCGAGTTGCTGGCGCGCGTGCAGCAAAGCACAGCCCGGCTGACTTTCCGCTGGCCGTCTGGGAGGCGGCGATTGCCATCGGCCCGCGAGCTCGATCTGCCGATCGCCGCGGCGGCCGAAGCGGTCGAGAGTTATCTCGCGCGGATCGAAATCAAGATGGTGAACGTGGCGCTCGAAACAGCCCGCGCTCGACGCCTTCGACCGCTTCGGCAAGGGCCGACACCCGGCGCGGCTCAATTTCGGGGACTGTTTCGCCTACGCCTGCGCCCGATATCTTGGCGAACCGTTGATGTTCAAGGGCGCCGATTTTCCGCAGACCGATATCGAGGCGGCCTGACAAGCGCTACTTTCGAAGCGAGCCTGAGCGTGGCAGAAGTAATGAACATTGATTCGCGGCGAGGCCACCGAACCTGCGCTGGAAAGCCAGCCCGATAGGCGTGACAACAGTCGACTTGGCCGACGAGGACATCTGAGCGCGGACGGCGTCCGGAAGAGGGGAGGGAGCTGACCGGCGGCGCATCTTCTCGGCTGTTTGGCGCCGACCGGCGACTAACGTTGCTTGAGGTCGCCAGAATTTGTTGATTTGCGACCCGAAATTCAATTCTGGACGGTCCGGAACCTACATCGCTATGACGGAAGCGAAAGCTATGTTAGCTTCCGTTTCACTGGTTCCCATTAAGGTTATCAGGACCTTGCTGCCCACCTACAAAATCCCCGATCCGCTTCCCTGGGCCCAGCTCGCCGGCCCGCTCGCTGCCGCAGAGGATGCCGTAGCTCGCCTCGACGAACGGCTGGCCAAAAGCCCAATCCGCGACGGCGCAATCAGCCGGACACACTTCACCGATGCCTGCGCCAGTTTGTGGCTGGACGGCGAACTTGTCCACCTCGATGACCTTGTGCTCCACGACGCCGGCATGGACGTTCGCGCTCCCACCCATGAGCTGACTCGCGCCCACGCCGTGCTGCGCGCCCGTCGGCGCATCGCCGAGGCGAAGCCCGAATGGGCGCTGTCGGCTCCGGGGCTCTCAAGCCTCCGCGGGCGGGGCGAGCGAGAGCAGGAGACGAGCAACCGGAAGGAAGGTGAGGGAGGTTTTGAGATCGACGAGGCCTCCGAGCGGGAGGAGGTGGGTCTCGAATTGCCCCTCGGCGTCCTCGAGGCCGATCCCCATCTGGCCGCCGCTTTCGACGCGGTCGACGCAGCGAACGCCAGGGCGGAGCGCAGGCTTGCCGACGAGACTCGGATTCGGCCGGAGCGGGATTCTCTCATCTACGATCCCGACTGGGATGAGGAGGAACGCCTCGATCACTGGCGCGATGTGGTCGACCAGACTCGCGGCTTGCCGCCGACCCTGGCGGGGGCGATTGCCGCCGACGCCTGGGGTGAGATCGAACCGCTCGAGCACACGCCTTGGCTCGGCCGCCTGCTCGCCGCAGCATTGTTGAGGGACCGCGGCAAAACGCGATCGCATCTGCCGTGCCTGCATGCTGGGCTGAAAAGCATTCCGCGTGAGCGCCGACGGCCACGCGACGCCGCCGCGCGTTTGGTCGTGCAACTCGAGGCCATGACGGCCGCCGCCGAGTCTGGCCGCAAGGATCACGACCGCTGGCTGATGACCAGAAACCTGCTCGCCCGAAAACTCGCCGGCCGTCGCGCCACTTCAAAACTGCCGGCTCTCCTCGACTACGTGCTGACGAGGCCGATCGTCTCGGCGGGCATGATCGCGGCGGAACTCGGGATCACTCCCCGTGCTGCCCAAAACTTGGTCGCCGAGCTCGGCCTGCGCGAGGCGACCGGGCGGGGACGCTACCGGGCGTGGGGCGTCCTGTAGAGGCGAAAGTCCGTGCTGTGAACGCTCGGCAGAAAGGCCGTCTCGTCCAGATGAAAAAGGCACCAACAAAAATGCCGCGCGGTTGAAATTCAGCGCAGCGGCCGTTTCCAGCGCCCGAGGGTGTGACGAAAACTCCGGTCACGCTCGAGTCGCTGACCAAGGCTTTTATTCGTCCGGCTCGCACGCGAGACGAAGGCTTGAAGATTTAGTTTGATCGTACTTATCGTAGCCAACCTACGGTATAGGCAATAAATCGAAACTTGCCCGTCCAGCTGGTCGCACGGTACTGTACGGAGCCGCCTCAATCGTCGTTGGTAAGTTCGTCGGGCCACATCTGCGCGCCATGGAGCACGCGCAAGATGCGAACAGTCTGACCGTCGACAAGGTACGCCGCGACATAAGGTGTGCGCGGGATGACCAACTCGCGCGTGCCGGCGACGCGCCCGGGCCGGCCACTGTCAGGAAAGTCGAGCAGGCGCCGCGCGGCATCGGCAATCTGTTCATCAACAAGAACCGCGGCGCGGGGATTCTCGGCCTCGATGTAGCTGAAAATGCCGTCGCGATCGGACAACGCGAAGCGCGACCAGACGAGTTTCACCGTTCCTGCTCCGGTGCCTTTCGAAGCGCAGCGGCACGACGTTGAGCGAAATGCGCTTCGACCTCGGAATCATCAATATCAGGCCGCGTGTCGGCCAACGCCTGGCGCACCTTCTCACGAAACCAGCTATCGTAAGCTTGGCTGTTGCTCACGAGCTCCAGCGGAAGCATCCCTTCATTGGCCGTGCGCGTCAGCAGGATCCGCACGGCGTCGGATACCGTGAGACCCATATTTTCCAGAACCGCAGTGGCCTTTTCCTTCACGTCCGCATCGATGCGGGTTTGGACCAAGGCATTCGAAGCCATAGCGACCTCCTTTATTCGTAGCTAGATGTAATACATTTGAATGACATGCACCAGAGACTATCACGGCTCCGTGAGCCGAGGCTGTGACAGCGGGCAAATGGCCCCGCCTTTCGGCGGGGCCGTTGCCGTGGCCCCTCAATCCCGATTCGGGCGGGACCAGATGAGCTGTAGGCCGTCCTGGCCCTCCACCTCGGTCAGGGCGGCATAGATCGGAGCCGGGAAGCTCGGATCGTCCAGCTTGACCGAGAGGTAATCGCGCTCGGTGTCCCTGGCGGTCTTCTGCCAAGCCGCTCCCAGCTCGACATTGCCGGCGAAAATGCGGAAGTGCGGTCCCTTGTCGGAGGGATTCTCGACCCGAACCAGCTTGGCTTTGGCATTGAGAGCGAGGGTGCGAACCGTGCCGGAGAAGCCGTTGCCGGTCGAGGTGAAGGTGCCGATGGTCGCCATTGTCGTGTCCTTTCCGTTTCCCGGGCCGCCCATCGCGGCCTCGATGGCTGGCGACAGACCGGAGGCGATCGACCCACACCCCGAAGGGGCCGGCACGCAGTAGAGGGCAGCCAGGGCACGACTTTCTTGGCTTGCGCGAGGAATGGGCGCGCAGCGGCCAGGGGAAGAAAGTCGTAACCGGCTGTTGCGAGGTTAAGAGCGAGGCGGAGCTGAAGCGACGACGCCCTTCGGTCAGACATGCCAATCGAGGACGACGTGGGTGCGCCAGAAGAAACGGCCGAGAAACACGACAATGTCGACCGTCGAAACCTTGACCTGCGAAACGCCCCGATCATCGCTCACCGCACACATCTCTCAATTCCTCAGGCTTGCGGGTCGAAGCTCGAAATGGGTAGGCGCGCTGCTCTGCCGTCAAGCGAGCCTCGCGGCCCGAAAGTGAATCCGTAGGCCGCGAACGAGATTTGCTCGGCACAGCGACGACCTGTGCAAAGTCAGTGCGTCGTCCTCCTCGAAGGAACGGCACGCAAGGCGACAATCAGGTCGCGCAGCGCGAGGAATGAAGGGACGTTGGCCCTCCAGCGGCCAAGAAGGGCCGCATGTCACTGAACCACCAGATCGCTAAGGGCCGGCAAGCGCCGACGCTAATCACGTTGGCTCATCATGCTGCCTCCTCGACCTCTGCGGCCTTCGGCTGCTGGTCGTGCAGATAGGCGACGGCGCGTTGCGCATGCGCGGCTGCCGAGAAGATAAAGCGCTTCTCACTCGACAAAACTTCCAACCACGATGCGAGGTAGCTGGCATGGTCAGGTCGCGGTTCGAGTTCAGGAGAGATCCCGAGATCCGCGCAGAGGAAACAGCTCCCGAGTTCGGCAATCAACTCTTCGCGTGCGCGTTCGCTCCGATCCCTGCTGTAACGGCTGAGATCGCGATTGACGCGGTGAGCGGGAGCGGTCCAGTGCACGGTCTCATGGGCTCTGACGGCGACATAGGAGGCGGTATCGCGAAAGCTCTCGATCGTCGGCATCTGAATGTGATCGGACGAGGGCGCGTAAAACGCCATCGAGCCGCCATGCCGAACAATCGCGCCGGTATTGGCAAAGAAAGCGTCGGCGCTCGCGTTACGCTCGATCGTTGATGAGACAGCGGCCGGCCGACCGTAATAATGCTCGGGCAAGCCATCGATTTGGTCGACGCAAAAGACGGTATAGGCTTTGAGGAAGGGGATATCTCTTTCGACTTCGTCGCCGTGAGCGTCGGTGTCTGTCTTGGTGAAGCGGCTCGCATAGACCACAGTGCTGCCGGTCTCGCCTTTGCGGACATGCGCGCCGAGCTCGCTGGCCTGCTTGAACGTCATCCAGATCGGAGAGCGGAAGCCGCGCGCGACGGCTTCTGACCAAAGCAGCACGACGTTGATGCCCGTATAGGGCTGGCCGTTGTGTCGCAGCGGTCGCGTGATGTGGCCTGCCGTATTCGCGGTGGCCCAAGGTTGAACCCAGGGACGCACGCCGCGTTCGAGCTCGGCGACAATGCGGTCCGTGATGCGGGCGTACAGGTCGCCTCGCGCCTTTTCTCCGTTCCTGTTCATTATAATGACCTCCGTTCGGGAGGCCGCGCCAATCGCGGCTCCTCACGGGGTCCGCCACTGCCGAGCCCAAGGTCCGCGCACCCGCAGGGCCGAAGCAACGCGAAGGACGGCGAAGCCGTTGCGCGGGCATAGGGTCCGGCACAGGACCACGGACCGGTAGGAGCCGACGATGGCGCGTAGGGGGGAGGCGCCCTTTGTTGCAGCGGCGACACGAAGATGGGCCGGTCTGGCAGACCGGCCCGCGAGGTGGCTGCAGTGGAAGAGGCGCGGGGCCGAGGCCCCGCGCTGACGGTTAGTCGAACGCCGACATTTGCGCCTTGGCCGCCTTCCGCCCGACGGTGTCGGTCGTGTTATCGACGGGACGCTCGAAAGGCTTCCAGGTCTCGCCGACGACTTTTTCGTAGGCGGCGACGGCACCCTCGGCGGCCATGCGAAGCGCGTGAGACTGCACTCCCATGTCGGCGGCGAACTCACGCTTGCGCTGTGCCTGGCTATCGAAGCCGACCGGACCATCGAGGTCCTCATCGCGGCCGTCGTTGGCGAGCTTGGCGGTCGCATCTCGCGCTTCAGTGACTGCGCGGGTGTAGAACTGGCCAGCACCGTGCGCGGAGCCGACGTAAGCGCCGACGATCCGTTGAAGGTGAATCTGCATTGCGCGTTCACTCAGGCCGTCCCTGAGCGCGTCGGCGGTTTCGATGATGAGCCGCTCATGCAGATCGCGGATGCCGTCGCTGTCCTGGATCGCAAAGCCGAAGCTTTCGGAGATGCGCTGTGCCTGTGCGGAGTCTGGACAGGCGAGCCGGACCATTTCGAGGGTGGTGCCCTTGCGAAGCGGGATGACGCGGGCGCTGGCGCGAGAGGAACGAGCAGGTTTGGTCATGGTGAATTCCTTATCTGGTTTCGCCGTCAGGTTCGATCCGGCCCCTGCCGGACCTCCCTTCGGGTGCGGTCGCCCAGCGCCGCCGGGATGAGGGCCGCTTCAAGGTCCGGGGACCGCCAGGCGAGCGAGGCCCGGCTGCGGACAAGCAGGGCTCAGCTTGCTGGAGCCCTGCTCCGAACGCGGCCGGGCCTTGCCGAGATCGGCGGTTCCTGGTCGCTTGCGACTTGGCCTTGAAGCGGACCGCCGGCGGCGCAGACCGCAGCAAACCCGAGGGGAGGGCCGCCAGGGTACGGGCCGGGTTGGCGAATGCGGAAAGGTTCGACCCAGCAGATCGCAAACTTCGCGCCGTGCTCAAGACGTTCGCCTGAGCGAGCCGCAAGGTCAGCTTCGGCCTCGCTAGGCCGCAGCGCGGTGCCGCTTCCCCCGACGACAGCCGGCCGGACTGCGACATTTGTCCTCGCGATATGCGTGCTCCGGGTCGCCACGAGCGGGTCGAGACTCCGGCGCGCATCGGGCCCGCAGCATCTCGATCGCGGCATCCTGCCGGGCGAGCTTGCGCGAGAGCGCATCGATCTCCGGCTGGCGCTCTGCGGTGATCGCCGCAAGGTTTGAGCGATAGCGTTCGAGGAAAGCGCTCGGGTCAGGCGGCTTGCCGCGACGGTATCCGGACCGCTTGCCGCCAAGCTGCGGGATCAGCGTCGTCATGCGGCGGATGATCTGCCGATCGATCATGTCGAGCTGGCGCTGCGTCTGGCGACGCGCCTCCTCCATGCGCGAAAGTTGGGCGAGGCGTTCGGAGGAAGCCTTCATGGCGACGTCCTTCCTGCCAACCGATGAAGCTCGATGGACCGGAATAGACCGGGTGGCGGGTCTCATCGACGACGAAGCCGAAGCGGCCGGTCCGGTACTCGTCGGACGGGACGAGGAAACGTCGCTCCTCAGTGCCCGCGCCGCGTCTGCCGCCCGGCGTGGCGACGACTTCAATAAATCCCAGCTGCTGATCCGACGTGATCGCTGACACGACGATCCAGTTGTCGGCGTGCTCCTTCTCGAAGGCGCGCCGATCCCTCTCACGGGATTCGCCAGGCTGCAGCACGATCCCGAAAATTGCCTCCCACGCATCGGGCCAACTATCCTTGATGGTGCGTTCGGCGCAGCGCCGCTCGTGGCCGGTGAACAGATGCGGGTAGGCGATCGCCACGATCGCCCAGGCCTCGTCTTCCTCGTACCAGCCGCCCGGCGCACGCAGTACAGGATTGACCTTGCAGTTGCGCTCGGCCGAGAGATGAAAGCCGCCGTGGCCCGCCGTTGAATGGCAGATAACGCCTTCCGCATAGACGGTTGCGCCCTGCGACGGCCCCCATGGCGTGTTCGCATTGGAGCCGGTATCGCGACGGCCGAGCGCGCGCTTTTCGCGCTGATGCTCGGCGTTCTCAATGACCTTCGTCCGGAAGGCCGCCTCGTCCGCGAGCCCGCCGGAATGGCCGTAGAAGTCGGAGCGCTTCCATTCGGCAATCGGCCGGTTGATGCGCCAGCCGGTCGCGAGATAATGGCGGGCATCGCGTCCCGGCAGCATGGCGAAGGCCGTGTCGCCGACACGAGCGACGAGATAGCCGTCGCCACTGCGGCCAAACTCGACCTCGGAAATCCAGAATTCGGGTCCGTCACGGCGGTGAGGGGTGAGGGCGTCGTCATGCGGCCGTCCTCCCCTCCATGTCGTCGGCTGCCGGCGCATCGGCTGTCACCTCGTCGAGGACCGCATCCGGATAGCCGTGGCTCTGTAGCCAGCATTCGGCGTCGGCGCGGCTGCTGGCGAGATAGACGAGTTCGGCGTCCCCGCCGGGTCGGCTGAGCACGCGGACCGCACCGACCCTCGGGCGTTCGGTCACGACGAATCTCAGGTCGCTGTCCACCGATAAGGTCCGGTGGACGCGAAGCACCACAACACCGCCGCCACCATAGTCGCCGACGTGCAGTGTTATGGTGGCGCCGATGACGGTGTTGCCGACGCGGCGTTCTGCCTGCTTGCGGATCAGCCGTCCGCCGCTGTTGCGGTGTTCCCAGGCCGCGAGCTTCTTGCGGTGCCGGTCCGGTGGCCGTGGCGTGCCGTCGGAAAACCGTATGATCGCTCCGAGCGGGATGAGGTCGTAGATCAACTGCGCGGACATGGACGTCCTCCTTGTTCGTGGGTGTTGGAAACGAAGCCGCCGCCGGGTGGGCCGGCGGCGGGGTGTCATTCGGATTGTCGATGGCGGGCTTGCTATTCAGCCGCCTCACGAAAGGCCTCGACGTCCGAGGCTTCGCCGCCATCCTCCTCGCCGGCGTCCGGGTCCTCGACCTGATCGTCGGCCTCGTCGGCGGCAGTGACGACGTTCTTCGCCATCCAGGCCAATAGGGCGACCTTGTCCGGAGCGAACAGCGCTGCCGGATGGACGAAGCGGCTTTCCTTGAAGTGCTCGACCAAGGCGGCGCGGGTGTCCTTCACCTTCTGGCGCGGGAGAACAGACGCGTCCTTGCACGAGCCTTCGAGCGCGGCGCGCGACAGGCACGACAGGAAGTCGTCGGTGCCCATGTTCGGCAGGAAGTTGTCCGCGCCGACCACCTCGCCGGCGACGCGCGCAACGATGCCGCTGTCGGTGCGGTTTTCGCGGCACGAGAGAACCTCAACGAGGATCGAGCGCGCTGCGACGCGCAGCGTGTCCATGTCGAGGACGAGCTTGCCCTCTTGATCGAACAGCGTTGCGGCATGGCGCGCAATGCGGCGGTTGCCGTAATAGGTGCCGCCGCTACCGGAATCGACCGAGACGTTCTGGCCCGCGAACGCGAGGATCAGCAGCGCCATCAGCGCATCGTCCTCGACGGGCGCGCGTGCCAACGCCTCGTGGAGGGCGTCGGTTCGGAAGTCGCCGATGATCTCGACGAGCTTGCGCGTCACGTCGGGACGCGGCTTCGAGACCGCTGTGCTCTCGTCGGCAGCGTCAGCGCCGGCCGGCGCGCCCTTGTCCTTCGACTTCTTCGCCGCAGGCATGCGGTAATGCACGCTCTGCACCCGGCCGTCACGGTCGAGATACATCGCCGTGCAATCCGACTTCGACGGCTTGCCGTAGACGCGCTCCGCCTTTGGCGGCAGCTTGACCTCGCCCCAGCTCGTCGTCTCGGCGATGATGCCGCGCTTCGGCAGGTTGTTCGTCATCCATTCCTGCTGTGCGCCAAGGAACGCCTCGACATCCGTGGTGTAGCCGCTGTCCTCATCCGCCGGCGCGAACAGGTCCTCGACCCACTGGATGCCGTAGGCCTGGGCGAGGTCGTCGCCGAAGCTGGCGTGACTTGCGTACATGCGGGCCTTGGTCAGTGCCTGCGCCACGCTCCCCCACGAAACCTGCGGATCGGCCTTGGAGGGCTTGTGCTTCTTCCAAACCTCCTTCTGCTCATCGAGCGACGCCGAGGCGATGGTGCGGAGCTGGCGCTCGTCGGGCATGTCGCCCTTGGCCATGTGGTCGAGCATGGCAGGCAGCACGTTTGTGAGCAGGCGGAGCTTCCTGATCTGCCGGACTGCCAGGCTGAGAGCGACACCGATCGCCTCCTCGGTCCAACCGAGCGCGACGAGGCGTTCGATCGCACGCCACTGGTCGACGGGATTGAGCGCCTCGCGGGCGATGTTCTCGATCATCGAGCGCATGGCGCCGTTGTCGTTCGCCGCCTCGTCGACGAGGACGTCGATCTCCTCAAGGCCGGCGGCGATGGCCTGCTTCACGCGGCGATGACCGGCATTGATGACATAGCCGTTGCCGCCGCCGGTCTCGGGCGTGATGACCGGCGGCTGGACGATGCCAACCGCCTTGATCGTCGCGAGCAGCAGGGCGTCCGCCTGCGGCGTCGATTTCGTCTGGCGCATGCGGTCGGGATTTTCGTTCAGCGCACGCGGATCAATCTTGATGAGATGCATGAGATTCTCCTGTTCGGGTTCGCGGACCGCGGCTTGCGGGCCCTTCCTCGTCTTCTTCCCGAAGACACCCCCGGGCCCCGCGGAGCGGTCGGGCCGGCACAACTGCGGCCGAGCATCCCTGCCAGGCCGGACGAGCAGGGCTAACAGCCCTGCGAAGGACGACGGGCTGGGATCGCGCAGGCGGCGGTTGAGCGTCAGCGCTGCCGGCCTGGCCGATCTGCGAGCAGGCCTTCCCTTCCTCCCTCTTCACGCTGCAATTGCGCTCTCGCCCGCGCCCTCCACATCCGTCGCAAGGGCTTTCTCCACCTCCGCCAACTGCCTGCGCTTCTCGGCGAGATCGGCTGCGAATAGGAATTCGCTGTCCTCGCGCGACCAGTACGAGGCGAGCCGGCGATGTACGTCGGCGACACGCCGGCGACAGCGCTCCCGCTCGCCCTCGAAATCGTCGAGCGCGTGCTCGAGACGGGAGATTGCGCCGAGCGGCGTCACTGTCAGGGGCAACTCAATTTCATGTGCTTCCCCGGTGCGGATCAGCAAGCTGCCGTAGCGATAGCCGTCATGGCCGTAACGCTCGCCGGAGTACTCGAGGTCGAACCCGCCGATCGTGGCGATGATGGTTGCGCCGTCCCGCTGGAGCTGGACGAGGGTCAGGATTTCTTTCATCAGGGCGCGGCCGGCCTCCTTGCGCTCGACATAGCGCGTGCCGGCCACGATCGCGGCGAAGGCATCGCCAACGGTCGGAACAAGGCGCTCGATATCCTTGCCGACCTCCGCGATCCGCCGCGTGCAGAACTCGACGTCGCGTTCCGCATCGCGGATCTGCCGACGGACGGCGTGCTGGTCGTCGATATGCGCCGCGCGCAGACGCTCGAGCCGGGCGATGTCGGCTTCGAGCCCAGCCTTTAGCATCAGCCGTTGGTCGCCGCTCGCGATCGCCTTGGCCATCGCGAACTGGTTGGCCTGGCCTTCGCCGAGGTCCTCAAGCCGACGGATCGACGTGTCGCCGGAGAGCGCCGCGGCGATGAAGCGAGCCTTGCGCTCGTTGTTCTGCCACATGCTTGCGTCGAGCGAGCCCTCGGTGGCATAGGCGAAGATGTCGATCACGTCGTGCTGGTTGCCCTGGCGCTCGATCCGACCCTCGCGCTGCGCGATCTGCGACGGCAGCCACGGCACGTCGAGGTGATGGAGGGCCTTCAGGCGAAGCTGCGCATTGACACCGGTGCCCATCGTGTCGGAGGAGCCGATCAGGACGCGGACCTTTCCGGCGCGTATGTCACCGAACAGACGCTGCTTGGCCTCGGACTTCCTAAAGTCCTGCATGAAGGCGATCTCGGACGGGGGCACGCCCATGCGGACGAGCTCGTCTCTGATCCAGCGATAGGCCGAGAAGCCGCGCGTCTTCTCGACGCTGATCGTTCCGAGGTCGGAGAAGATCATCTGCGCGGCGCCCGGCAGCTCGTACGGCTTGCCGTCGGCGCGCACGTAACTGTTGTCGGACGTCTCCTTCCAGATGCGGAAGGCGTTGCCGACGAGAAGATTCAGCTTGTTGTTCGGCTCGTTATCGCTGTCCGGATCGACCAGACGCAGGTCAATCGCCGCATGCCGCCCATCGGTGATGACCGAGAGCAAAATGTCGTCACCTGGCTCCGGCGGCCGGTCCCGCGTCTCGATCGCCTTGATCCGCCCGTCGAGCAGGGTTTGGTAGCGCTTGAACGCCGGCGTCGGCTTTGCCGTCAGGATCTGGCGCTTGCCCGCCGAGATTGCGGGGATCTTCACGTACTGCCGCAGGTCCTCCGGCATCACCACGTCGGCGAAGGACCGGAACATGGCGATCAGCTCGGGAACGTTCACGAAGGTGGCGAAACGAGTGACCGGCTTGTACCTGCCGGACGGCTGGAGCTCGAGCTCCGTCGAGACGTCGCCGAAAGTCGAGGCCCAAGCGTCGAACTCGTGCAGGCCTCGATTCTGGAGCGCCGCGTAGCCGAGGTAGCGCTGCACCGAGAACATCTCGCCAAGCGTGTTGGTGATTGGCGTGCCGGAGGCGAGCACCAGTGCCCGCCCAGGGTTCTTGGTCTCGATAAAGCGCGACTTTACATAGAGGTCCCAGGCGCGCTGCGAGCCGTTCGGATCGACGCCCTTCAGCGTCGACATGTTGGTAGCGAAGGATAGCTTGCGAAACTCCTGCGCCTCGTCGACGATGATCTGATCGACGCCGATCTCTGAGATGGTGAGGAGATCGTCCTTGCGAGTGGCCAGCGCTTCGAGCCGTTCCTTCAATCCCTCCTTCAGCCGCTCGAGGCGCTTGCGCGAGACGCGGTCGTCGCTCTCGACCTTGGTGAGCAGCGTCTCATAGAGCTGGAGCTCGTCCTGGATCATCTGCTGCTCGAAGGCGGACGGCACGCCGATGAAGCGGAAGGCCGAATGGGTGATGATGATCGCGTCCCACGTTGCGGTCGCGGCGCGCGACAGGAAGCGGTGCCGCTTGTCCTTGGTGAAGTTGGTCTCATCGGCGACAAGGATGCGGGCACCGGGATAGAGCGCCAGGAACTCACGCGCCGCCTGTGCCAGGCAGTGGCCGGGAACGACAAGCATGGCCTTGGCGATCAGGCCGAGGCGGCGCTGCTCCATGACGGCGGCCGCCATCGTCATCGTCTTGCCAGCGCCGACCGCGTGGGCGAGGTAGGTCGCGCCCGAGGCGATGATGCGCCAGATGCCGCGCTTCTGATGTTCGTAGAGAACGAAGGCGCCCGAGGCGCCCGGGAGCTTCAGATGCGAGCCGTCGAAGGCGCGCGGCACAATGTTGTTGAAGCGATCATTGTAGACCCGCGCCAGCCGGTCGGTCCGATCCGGATCGGACCAGATCCAATTCTGAAAGGCGGTCTTTATCTTCGAGAGCTTCTCCTTCGCCGCCTCGGTGTCGACGACGTTGAGGACCCGACGTTCGCTGTCGCCGTCTTTGATGGTGTCGAAGATCTGCGGGACGGAGGAGTTGAGCGCATCAGAGAGAAGCTGCCCGGCGTGCCGCCGTTCCGTGCCCCATTCCGACGTGCCAGCGGCCATCCAGCCGAGCTGCCGGGCCTCCACGGTCCACGACGCCAGTTCCGGCATGTGGTGAATCCTGATCTCCGCGCCCACCGTTTCCTTGACGAAGGCGACGATGTCGGCGGCGGGAATCCACGGCGCGCCAAGGCGCGCGGTGATGTCCGAGGGCCGGAGGTCGGCAGGCTACACCTCGCGCAGGGCGGTCACGTTGCGCGCATAGGCGGGGTCGAGCGCAGCCGCCGCTTCCGCAACCTTCAGCTTGTCCCGCACAGCACCCGACAGATAGGCGTCGGCGGTCTGCCACGAGCCGCCGCTGGGATCGTGGAAGATGGCGCTGCCGAGCTCGGCGATGACGTCGTCCGCGTCGCGGTGCACGAGCTCCGCGATGTGGTCGGGGTCGACAAGGCCCCGCTCGTTGAGAACGACGGCCAGCGCGTCGGTGGCGCTGGTGATGACGGGCGGCGCCGGCGGAGCGATCACCCGCTCGGTGAAGATCGGACCCGGCTTCGCCGTGTCGGACTCGAGGTCGTCGTCTTCGATCGAGGCCACCAGCCAGCAGTCCGGATCGTCCAGGAATGGCTGGAGGTTCGGCCTGCGGTGCGTTTCGCGGACCTCGCCGGTCTCGTCCTCCGCCGTCGACACGATCGTCGTGTTGATCGGTCCGAAGGCGCGCACGAAGTTCGACCACGCGATGCGTAAGCGGACCTGCGCGTCCTTCCATGGAAGGTCAAGCTCCTGACACTTCAGCACCTCGCGGACTGCGTCGCGGATCGGGATCAGCTTCTGGATGATCCGAGCGTGCTTCTCCGGAACACCGGCGGCGCTGCGGCCCTTGCGCACCGTGACTGCAACTGGCAGGCCGCTAAGGATCTGCATCAAGCCATTCCGGCTATCGAGGAGATAGCTGCCTTCGCGCGCCGTGAGGCTCGCCGAGCTCTCCGACCTAGCCGACACGGCCTCGCGCTCGTCGTCAGGGTCGATCGCCTCCGGTTCGCCGTTATAGATTGCGACCGGAAGGAGGTTGATCGCATCGTCCAGCGTGGTCGCGAGGTCCTCGCCATTACTCGGCAGACAGGTGTAGGTCTCGCCGAACGGGCCGGAGGTCAGCGCGTGCGCTCCGAGCACAAGGCGGCGATGGCGCGCGAACCAGCGGTTGACGCGGATTGCGCCCTCGTCCTCGGTCGCCGGGCATACTTCATCCAGGTCGAGCCAGGACAGGTCGCCTTCGGGCTCGCCGTGCTTGCGCCGCCGGAAAAACAGGATGTCGACCACGACGTTGGTGCCGGCATCGGCGCGGAAGCTACCTTCTGGCAGACGGATGGCACTGAGGAGATCGGCGTGCTTCGCGATCAGCGCGCGCGCCGAGCCATCCGCCTTGTCCATCGTGCCGTGCGATGTGACGAAGGCGGCGAGCCCGCCCGGCTTCAGCAGCTTGATCGCCTTGACGATGAAATAGTCGTGGAGCCGCAGACCGAGCAAGCGCAGCGCGCGGTCCGAGCGGACGGTGCGATCGGAGAAGGGCGGATTGCCGATCACGAGGTCGAACCGCGCTGGCAGCTCGGTGCGCGCGAAATCGCCGGTGACGATCCACGCCCGGGGCTGCAATAGCCGCGCGATGCGCGCCGTGACGGGATCGAGCTCGACGCCGGTGACGTGGGAGACCTCACGCAAAACCTGCGGCATCAGCGCCGGAAACATACCAGTACCGATGCCGGGCTCGAGCACGCGGCCGCCGCACCAGCCAAGGCGCAGCAAACCCGCCCACATCGCCTGGACGATGAACTCCGGTGTGAAATGGGCATATTGCGTACAGCGTGCCAGCGAAGCGTAGTCAGCCTCATCGACCGCATCCTGCAGGTCGGCCCCGATCTCGTCCCAGCCCTTCGCAAACTCGGCTTCGCCCGGTCGGCGGAAAACGCCATTGGCGAGCTCTAAGGCGCCGAAGCCGATAAAGCGGATCAGTTGCCGCTGCTCCTCGACCGTCGCGGGGCGCTCCTCGGCCTCGATCTGTGCGGTGAGCCGAACTGCGGCAATGCTGTCGCGGGCACGCTGCTTCCAGCCCTTTGCGAGGCCGCGCTCGCCGGAAAGATAGAAATTGTCGCCGCGCTTGCGGGGGCCGGACTCTGAGCGCCGCGCCGATCCGACCGCCGGCGCTGCCGAGGCCGGCGTCGACGGCGGCGGATCATCCTCATGGTCGTCGTCGCCACCGAAGTCGCTGGCGAAGGCCGTGACGCTAAGGCCGAGGCTGGATGAAAGGGCTGTATTGCCGAAGAGGTCGAGGGTGAAAGGATCGTCATGCGCCATGGGAAATGTCCTCCAGTTGGACGCGCGCCGCCGTCCGCCGGCGCGGGCTGCGACGGACGTCACGGCGTTGCAGGAGTTGATGAGTGGGCCGGCACCTAGCCGGTTGCTGAAATGCGACCCCGGAGCGAGGCCGGACTGCCGCGGGGCGGGGAGGGGAGGTCGGGCTAGGCTGCGGCCGCCTCCGGCAGATGGCGGAACTGCACCGGCAGCTTGGCCGCGATCTCTGCCTCGGTGAGGTCGTCGAGCAGCTTCAGGACTGTGCCGCTCTGGCCGGCATAGACGAGCACGGTGCGGCGGCCGCGCATGGCCAGCGGCCAGCGCTCGCCGGCATAGCCGCGATAATCGTCATGCGTGCTCGACCAGATATGCTCGAGCCGCTCGTCGCGCGTCATCGCGCGCACGGGCCGTGACTCGCGCTCGATGATCGCCGCCTTCATGCGGTCCGGCGACAACCGATCGGAAAGATCGCAATAGCCATGGAACCAGCGCCGCCTTCCGTCGATGGCAAGCGCGAAGAAGATGCTGGTGATGCTGCCCGTCATGAATTCGCGCATCGCGAACATGTCGACGCGCATGAACAGCGGTGGCAGAATCTCGAGCATGTCGTCATGCTCCCGCTCGTTGATCTCAAACCACTCACCGGCGAAGAGATGCTGGCCTTCACCTTCGGCCATCGCGGGGTCACCACGATGGCGGTGGAACAAGCGGTGCATCTCATGGCGCGTCGCAACGCCTTCGAAGACTTTACGGATAGTGGGGGAGGTGTGCATGGGCGGCTCCTCTTGGCCTGGCCGGACTGACAGCGCGAGCGGTCCGCCTGATCACTTCGTCACTTCAGTCCTTCATCACACCTCCTCGCCGGCCGCATCGAAGGTCCGGCGGGTCAAGGGCCGCGGCACGCGGGCGAAGCTTCACCCTTGACGCGCCGGCCGGTCATGCGGCAGCGCTCATTCCCGTTTCATTTTCCCTCCCTCATTGTTCGATCGCCTTTTCGCCGCCGAGGGATCAGAGACCCACCCATGCGGAGCCCTTGGCGCGGCGTCACCACGCTGCCTGCGCGTCGCCTTTGCGAACCACATCAACAGGTAGCCATCAGGCCGTTAGATCCTCATTCCAGTCGCCGGCGCACGGCCGTAATCGGGCATACCGCGCACTTGCATCCGCGGCGATGGCACGAACACGGTCGGCGTAGATGTCGCCTTGCCGATTGTTGTCGGTTGCTGCCACGAGCCAAGCGTTGCCGCGCTTGGCGAGGCCGCGAATGCCGTCATCGGTCGCAGGCGACCAACCGCCGCCGGTGCTGACATAAAGGGTGTCAGGGCGCAGGACCTCGATCGCGGCGAGGCTCATGGCATCTATGGCCGCCTCGGTGATGCAGATGCGCTCGCACTCCTCCGACCCGAAGCGAAACAGCTCCTTGCCGCCGTCCGTGGCGAAGCCCCGCCATGCCGGTCCACGCTCCTCCCAGCCTGTGAGCGCCCCAGCAGAATCGGTATGCGCCGCCCACATGCTGCCTTGGGGGCCCTCTCGCAACAGGTCGCTAGCGACTGCGTGCTTCACGATGTTCGCCGGCAGCCCGCGCTCGGCGGTGAGATAGCGCCAGGCTGGTGAGCCGGGGCGCGGCCTGAAGCGATGCCTCCATCGCTCTACAATGGACGCGGGGGCTTTGGGCCTTGCCGGCTGCTGCCACGCAGGTGCGCTAGGCACGAAGCCAACCATATCCGCAACGCGGTCGCATGCCTCGACGAAACCGTCGGCGCCGAGGTGTTCTGCAAGCGAAAACACGTCCCCTTTCGCCGGCGACAGGGGATCGAACCAGCCGCGGCCTTCGTGAATGACGATGACGATGTTGCTGTCGCGCCGAAATTTGATCGCGCGCCGGGTGCTTTCCTTGAGATCGACCTTCCAGCCGTCCTTCTCCAGCAGGGCTGCGCAGCCAACCTTGTCGCGCAGCTCTTCAATTTCTCTCTTGTCCATTTGTGCGCACCGGAGTCACGCAGGCGACGTCCGGCCCTCCTTCTGTTGGTCTCACTTGTTCCTAGCCTTGCGGCACATCACCGACCGGCCGCGAAGCCTGCCGAATGCAAGGGCGCGCGCACAAGCTGTCGAGTTTGTCAGATAGCTGGGCGCGGCGAAGCTTCCCTTGCAGCCGGCATGGCGCCAGCGGCAGCCGGTCACCCGGCTCAATGAGCCGGGGACCAGGGGTCGTATTCATGGACGATGGCGTCCTGATCGCCGTCGTATTCGCTGGAAACCATCACGCCGAATTCGCTCTCAGCCTCGAAAAGGATGACCGGTACCATCAGCGTGCGGGCCAGATCGAAAGCGTGGTTCTGAGCGAGGGTGAGATTGTGCGACATTGAAAGCTCCCGTCTTGCGGCGGGGACCATCCCCGCTCGACAGGCGCCGACGTGTTCGGGGGCGGCTGCGGTCACCTCGTAGGCGAAGCCGAAGAGGTCGCACGCTTGCGTAGCGAACCCCTTGCGGGTTGATCGTGGAAGGCCGCAACCGAACCAAGGAAAGCCCATTCGAGAGCGGGGTTGCTCCATCACCGAAAGGCATGGCGAGCCAGGGTGCACATCTTTCGTCCAGTGGATGCAGTGTTGGTCTGATTGACAGCGAGAACAGCCGCCGTCCTTTTGTCGGGAGCGAAAGTGGATTTGCCCACCGGAAGGTTGCTCCGCGAAAGGTCCTACCCGAATACGCCGGAGCTTCCGAAGACTCGGCAGTTGTCTCGTTCGGCGACTCCGGCCGTTTCGCGTCAGGGATGGCAGCCCGTAAGGGGGAAGACCCGCTCGCGGGGCTTCAGCGCAGCCTCCAGCCCGGCCCGCAGGGCGACGCCCACCTTCTTCGCACTCAGAGGCGCACAACAGCCAATCTATTCCGGAGACCACTCGTTGAGCACCCTCAATCGCTTTGGTCACCGGTATTTAAATTCTGAATCGATTGGTCTGATCGATTCGATAACTTAATTGGACGGCGGTTTCGACAACTGCGATTCTTTCGCATGTCCGAACTCACGGTGCCATACCTCGTGCTCCAACGTTGCGATCCGGCCCGCAATATGGCCAGGTTCTATGTACTTACGATCGAACCGACCCTGTTCGGTGATACCGCGCTGGTGCGCGAATGGGGACGTCTCGGCCAACGCGGCCGTCGGCGGATGGATCTGTTTGCCGGGAGAGTCCAGGCCGTCGAGGAGCTCGAGGCTTGGCTCGTCCGCAAAACACGCCGTGGTTATGTACAAAAGAGTCCTGCGCCCTGAGTGCAACCGCCCAGTCTCCCAACCTGCTCGAACGATCGATCTTGAGCACATCTTAGAGGCCGATGGCTGTTTTGCGTATTACGGGAGCAACCCCTGCCGAAACGCGAGAGCCACGGCATGGGGTAAGGTTAAAGCGGCAAGATTTCGCCTGGCATTGTCCAGATGAAACTTCACGCCTCGCGGTGTAACGTCAAGAAGCTCCGCAATATCCTGCATCGTCTTGCCATCGGAGATCCATGCGAGACACTGCCGCTCGCGCTGTGTGAGTGGGTTGCCCATCCCGCCGCCTGCCGACGTGCGTCCGACCTTGGCACTCACATGTGCATGGTAGGTGAGACCCACCATTTCCAACATGTCTTGAGAGGTCTCGATGAAACGATCGAGGCCAAAGCTGCGGTCGTCCGCCGCCAAGGTGAACGCCGCAAACTGGTTTTGGCTGGAGGGAATGCGAATGGTCAGGCCGGTCCTGATCTTGAAGCTGAGAGCGTCGTCAAACAGACGGCGCTCTTTCGCCGAACGTGCACTTCGTGCGCCGCGTCCGTCCCAATGAATCATCCGACTTGACGTTCGCGGTTCCTGAAGAACGGGATCGATGTTGTGGTATCCTTCGCGAAAATAGTGGCTGGTCCAACTCTTCGGATAAGATGAGATCAGATTGGGGCCATTGGCACGTTGGCCAAGATAGGCGAACCAACGGAAGCCCAATGCATGCGCTGTTCGTTCCGCGATACGCCGAAAATCATCTTCCGTATGCGCAGAGTGAAGACAATCGACAAACTCATCGCATGCTCGTTTAACATCTTTCATTGCACCACTTCAGTTGCTTCCTGGCCCCAAACGCGAGTCTTTTAACGATTCGCGCTGTACGTGCATGGCCTCTATTGACACGTTGCGGCAGCTTTGCGGCAAGAACAATTCTAAACCTGTGTCCTGACAGACTCGAAAATCAGACTCGTCTGAGCGCCGCTTTCAAGCAGCAACTGCAACCGCGAACATAGAGAGATGAAACCGCCTCGGATTGCGGCGTTCTACCCGACGATTTTTCTCTGTCTACGGAACACGAGAAATTTCATTCTTGTCCCGTCGAATCTCCGCGTCTTCGTCGCTACCTTTTCCGAGACGGCGCGCGACGATCGCGCGCTGCGATTATTGGTCGCGGCCCCCACAGTTCTACGACGCCCTGTCAGAACCGACAGCGCAACGCCGTGACAACGGCTGCTTTTCTGATCTCGAAGCTGTGATTCGTAAGCTTGAGGTTAAGAATGAAGGTCATTGTTCGCACCCGTGCGGCGCTCCTGCGTGATTTCGAACTGGCGATGGGAATGCATCGTCTTCGAGGGCGCGTCTTCAAGGAGCGGCTCAACTGGGACGTCTCCATCTCTGACGGATTGGAGATCGATCAGTACGACACACATAGCCCGATTTACCTCTTAGCGCTCGACCAGGGCAAGGTTGTCGGCTCTGTTCGCCTGCTGCCCACCACCGGGCCCAACATGCTCGCGGATACGTTCCCAGTGTTGCTGGATGGTCACGCCGCGCCGAAAGCCACCGGGATCTGGGAGAGCTCGCGTTTCTGCGTTGACACTAAGAACGTCACGGCGACAGCAGAGAACGGACTGCGCGAAGCGACGTTCCTGCTCTTTGCGGCCATGATTGAATGGGGTCAGCAGCGCGACCTTCAGACGATCGCAACCGTCACTGATCTGCGCATGGAGCGAATCCTGCGCCGAGCCGGATGGCATCTCGATCGTCTCGGGACACCCCGACAAATCGGGGCGACCAAAGCCGTGGCTGGACTATTGCCGATCACCAATGACGCTCTCGGTGCGATCCGAGCGGTCGGGAAGATTTCCGGACCTGTCATTGGCGCGCCGTCACGCCTGCCCTTCGCGGCATAGCGTCGAACGTCATCAGCTCCTGACAAGAAGGCGATCAACAATGGATCCTGCGGCATTTGCTGCTCTGGTCGAGCAGTGCGCTCCAACACCGGACCTGGTGCGGCCGCTGACGGCGATTGTGCGGCAGGCGAGCGCGTTCGAGCCGCTGCTCATCACAATTGAGGGGCGGAAGCCGGTTCCGATCCTGGCGAGCGACCGCGGGGAAGCCATTCAGCTCACGACTGAGGCCATCGCCACGGGCCAGCGGGTTCGAACTGGTCTTGCCCAACTTGACCCCGCGGAAACAAGGCAGGCCGGGCTGACGCCTGCGACGACATTCGACGCGTGTCAGCATATCGCTGGCCTTGGCAGATTGTTTGGCGCGCGACTGAAAGCGGTCAGCATCAAAAGCTCAGACCGCGACCAGGCTGTTGCCCGCGTTGTCGCAAGCTTCGCGGCGAGGACTCCCAGCCAAACGGCCGAGCCTCACATCCAGCCAACCGCGTCCGCCGACACTAAGCGTTCCACCAGCGATGTGTCGCCGATCAATCCACCTTCACCGTTGGTCAGCGAGCATCCTCGCTGGGACGTCTATCGCTCGGGACGGGGCACATCAGCCTTCGTCTATGACCGATAGGGATCGCCATTCTCCATCTCCACTCAATACGCGGTCCGACCTAGGGTCCGGCTGCAATGCCAACCGGAGCAGTGTCATGACTTCTTCTCTTAAACACTCCGCCGCCCTGCTTTGCATGGGGGCCGTTCTCAGCATCGCCTTGGTAGAGCCGGCGCTGGCGCAGACCGCGAACATTGAGGGCGTGCTGCAGAACATCGTCAACATGTTGACGGGCAACGTTGCGCGCCTGCTGGCGACGCTGGCGGTCATCATCGTCGGCATCGCCTGGATGTTTGGCTACCTCGATCTGCGCAAGGCCGCCTATGTCGTCCTCGGTGTCGCCATCACGTTCGGTGCCTCAGAGGTGGTCTCAATCTTGACTGGAGGTCATTGATGGCCGAGGCCGCGCGTCTCACGGAGGACACCTTGTTCCTCGCCTGCACGCGTCCAGCCATGATTGCCGGTGTCACTATGGAAGCTATGGCGCTCAACGTGATGTTTTCCTGCATCCTGTTTCTGGTGGCCGGAAGCATCGTCTACGGCCTGGTTGCAATTCCGATCCACGGTCTTTGCCGCATCATCTGCCGGCACGACCCTAACATGTTCCGAATTCTTCTGGCCTGGATCGAAACGCGAGGACGCGCACGCAACGCCACGTTCTGGGGTGGATCGTCCTGCACGCCGCTCAAACTCGTCAGGCGATATCGAACCAGGGACCTCGGTTATGCGTAACGCCACGCTTAAAACCCGGGAGATCGAGCCCAACGTCTACCTGCCGTTTGGCCGGCATGTCACCGATACAGTGATCAGTCTTACCACACGAGCCCTGCTCACGGTGATCCGGATCGAGGGGACCTCGTTCGAGACTGCCGAGACCTCGGATCTGAACAATCTTCACGGCAAGCTGAATCTCACCCTGCGCAATGTCGCAGACCCGCGCCTCGCACTCTGGACCCACCTGGTGCGCCGCCGAACGTCGGTCTATCCGGACGGTACCTTCCGGTCAGCTTTTGCGGCTGGACTCGACGCACAATATCACGAACGCCTTCAGAAAGAGGCGCTGTTTCGCAACGACCTTTATCTGACACTGGTTTGTCATCCCGGTCGCGCGGCGACGGATAAGGCGGCCGCGTTCTTCAGGCGGCTTCGCCAAAGCGCCGGACACTCCGTCGAAGTCGACGGCGAGGCCCTGAAGCGGCTTAACGATGCCACGCGAGATGTTATCGCGGCACTCGACCGTTACGGCGCCCGTGCGGTCGGAGTGGCTGAGCGCGACGGCATCATCTTCTCAGAACCGATGGAGCTGCTCCATGCGCTCGCCTCCGGCGAATGGATGCCGATGCCGTTGCCGCAGGGGCCGATCGGTCCCGCACTCTACTCAAATCGAGTCATCTTCGGCCGAGAGACCCTCGAAATTCGGGCGGCCGGCGGATCGCGGTTCGCTGGCATATTCGGACTCAAGGAATATCCGGCGTCCACCCGGCCTGGCCTGTTGAACGCGCTACTCTCGGCGCCTTTTGAGCTCGTTGTTGCGCAATCGTTCGCGTTTTTGGCGAAAGCCGACGCCAAGACGGTCCTAACACGCAAGCAGAATCAGCTGGTTTCGGCTCAGGATCCGGCCGCTTCGCAGATCGACGAGCTCTCTGACGCCCTCGACGATCTCGAATCCAACCGATTTGCGCTTGGAGATCATCACCTCTCGCTCCTGGTCTACGCCGACACGCCTTCGCAGCTGCAGGGACAAATGAGCGTCGCACGGCGCGCGCTGGCCGATGCGGGAGCGGTTGTCGCCCGGGAAGATCTTGGACTTGAAGCTGCCTATTGGGCGCAGCTTCCTGGGCTGTTCAAATACCGGGCGCGCACTGGCGCGATTAACTCGCGGAACTTCGCGGCGCTCTCTTCCTTTCACACCTATCCCACCGGGCAACCTGCAGGCAACCACTGGGGACCGGCGGTGGCGATGCTCAAGACGGCGTCGGGCTCGCCCTACTATTTCTCCTTCCATCATGGCGACCTCGGCAACACCTTCATCTGCGGCCCATCGGGGTCCGGAAAAACCGTCGTGCAGAACTTCCTGCTCTCGCAGGCCGAGCGGTTAGGGGCCTCTTACGTTTTCTTCGACAAGGACCGGGGTGCTGAGATCTTCGTGCGCGCCGCCGGCGGCACCTATCTGACCTTGCGCAACGGCATGCCGACCGGCTGCGCACCGCTTAGGGCGCTCGAGCTGACGCCAACAAACCTTTCTTTCCTGGGCGAACTGGTCCGCAAACTCGTTACACCGGATGACCGCCCGCTGACGGTTGTCGAGGAGGAACGGATCGATTCCGGATTGCGAGCGCTCGGTCAGCTGCGGCAAGCGGAACGTTCGTTCGGGACGCTGCGGACTTTTCTCGGCCAGCAGGACCGCGAGGGCATCGGTGCACGGCTCGAGCGATGGTGCCGGGGCGCGCCTTTCGGCTGGGTGCTGGATGGCGAAGAGGACGCGATTGGCCTGGAAGCCCGGTTCATTGGTTTTGACATGACCGATCTCCTGGACCACCCCACCGTTCGCACGCCACTCATGATGTATCTATTTCACCGCGTCGAGCGGCTGATCGACGGCCGACGCCTAATCATCGACATCGACGAATTCTGGAAGGCGCTGGGGGACGAGGCGTTCCGGGATCTCGCCAACAACAAGCTGAAGACCATCCGCAAGCAGAACGGTGTCATGGTGTTTGGCACGCAGTCGCCACGCGACGCGCTGGCCTCGCCGATCGCGCACACCATCGTCGAACAATGCCCAACCCAAATCTTCCTGCCGAACGCACGGGGCACGCTCTCGGATTATGTCGACGGCTTCCATCTGACCGACACGGAATTCCGGCTGATCAAGGAGGAGCTCGCCCCTGAAAGTCGGCGCTTCCTGGTTAAGCAAGGCCACAACTCGGTGGTGGCCGAACTTGATCTCAATGGTTTCGACGACGCGCTCGCCGTCTTGTCGGGACGGACGGAAACCGTCGAACTGCTCGATCGCATTCGCAACCAGGTCGGTGACGACCCTGCGCAGTGGCTGCCGGTGTTTCACGCCGAGCGGAGGAAAGCCCAATGATCACTCAGCGTATGCCGGCGGTTTTCGCCTCTCTTTCAGTCATGACCCTGCTGATGATCCCGCCCGCACGGGCTGAGATTGTATTCGACCCAAGCGTATATGCAAGGCAGTTTGAGCAACTGACAGAATTGAAGAAGCAGGTCGATACCCTGACGTCGCAGCTCAAGGTCGCACAGGATCAATTGAGCCAGGCCAAGCAACTCTATGACAGTTTCAACAAGCGGACCAATGCCAACGACATCGGCGCGCTCCTGAACACGCCCCAGTTCCGAAAAGTGCTGCCCCAACAGTTCGCGGACATCGAACGTCTCGTCGCGGGGCAGGGTGGCGGTAACTTCGCCGACGCCATCAACCATTATCTTTCGCAGAACCGCGCGTACGCCGGCAACAGCGGCAACTCCTATTACCAGAGCGAGCTCGATCGGATCGCCCGGCAGACTGGAGCCAAGCACTCCATGGGTCAGGCGATATACGACACGGCCTCCCAGCGCATCGATGCACTCGAGGAGCTCAGAGCTCGCATCAGCTCAGCGACCGACGCCAAGGAGGTTCTAGATCTGTCAGCGCGGCTGCAGGCGGAGCAGGCGCTGCTACAGAACGACGTGCTCCGAATGCAGGGTTTGGCCATGATCCAGCAGGCCCGGGCGGACATGGATGGCCAGCGGGAGCGGGAGAGACGGCGACAACTGGTCGATGAAATGAAGGCGGCTCTGCAATGAACACGAGGCTTGCCATTGCTTTCCTCACCGTAGCCGCTGCGGCTCTTACGGGCTGCAACGACGCCAACGAGGGGCAACAGGTCAAAACTGTCGGCTGGTTCCTCGATCATCGCGATGAACTTGCGGAGGCTCTCAAAGAGTGCCGCAACAATCCGGGCGAGCGCGGGAAACGACCCGACTGCATCAATGCCAATGAAGCCCGCAAGAAGGCCTTCGTCAAAGAGATGAAGGACGCTCTGAAGTAAGGACCGCCACGATGGCCGTAAACATCTTCGACAGCTTCCTGAAGGAGTTCGAGCAACCGATCACGGCCTTCGTGTCGACGTCGGTCTCGAATCTCGCCACCTACATCGACGGTCCACTTCGCACCGCCGTGATGCTCTACGTCATTCTATATGGCTTTGCCGTGATGCGCGGCGCGATCTCCGAGCCGATCATGGAATTCGCCTGGCGGGCGATGCGGATCGTGGTCGTGGTGTTGCTGGCGACCAACTCCAGCGCGTTTCAGCAATACGTTACGAGTCTGTTCTTCGACTCGTTGCCGAAAGAAATCGGCAACGCGTTAGCGGGCTCAGGACTGAATACCAGTTCGGGAGCTCCCTTCGATCAACTTCTCTCCAAAGGAATCGACGTCGCCAATAAGATCTACGATCAAGCGGGAATCACCGATGTGGCGCCGGCACTGATTGCGGGCATTCTTCTCGTTTTTGTGGCAGTTGGTTCTTTCTTACAGTTCGCTATCCTGCTCTATGCCAAGGTTGGTCTAGGCGTCGTCATCGCACTCGGCCCGATCTTTATTGCGCTGGGACTATTTGAGGCAACGCGCCCGTTTACAGAAGCCTGGCTTCGGCAGCTCGCGAACTTCGTGATCCTGCTGGTCCTGGTTGTCGCGCTGGTCGGGTTGATGCTGTCCACTGTCAGCGGCTTCATCGACAGGTTTGGAGCCAACGCAGGAACGGCGGGCGAGATGGTAGTGGCCGCTGTCGCCATAAGTGCCGTGCTCGGTCTGTCCGGATACATCGCACTTCAGCTACCGATCATCGCAGGCGGTCTCGCCGGCGGCGGCGCGTCGCTCGCGAGCCGGCTGGTCACAAGCCCACTGATTGCCAATGCCACGGCGACCGCCGGAGGTGCCTATGCCGGCGCCCGCTGGTCGGCCAGCCAGGGTCTCGCCGCGATAAGAGCCGGCCGACAGGGTGGCAGTATGCGGCGTACCCGATCGCAGGGAACCACTGCGGCCTGAACAACAATAGTCGCCGGCAATCGGGCGATAGACAACGACAGGGGCATCAGAACGATGTGGCGTCGACTATTCATCATTTGTGTCATCGCATCGCAGCTTGGTGGCTGCGGGACCTGGTCAAAGGGGCCGCCGTCATGTGACGGTACGGCTCGGCGGCCGCTCAATCGTTCGCTATGGGATTCGGAGTCCGGCGGGCCACCCACGACACCCGAGCCGTCGGCTTCGCCGTCCGCTCCCATCACCCGGAAGGGCGATAGCGGCCCGCCAACGCCCTCGACCCATCTCGCCGCGTCCGGCCGGTGGGCCGACATTGAGGCCTCTTACCGCGCGTGCGGCAAGGAGGCCTGAGATGGTCGGGCACGATGACCTGAAAGCCTATTTTGAGAACGCGCGGCGTTGGGAACAGGATCTGCTGCTGTCGGCCCATCGCTCGCGGCGAATAGCCTGGGTAATTGCGGCGGGCGCCTGCGCATTGGCGGTCGCCTCGGTCGGAGCGGTCGCAGCGCTGGCTCCGCTGAAGACGGTCGAGCCGTTCGTCATTCGGGTCGATAACGCCACCGGCATTGTCGATACCGTGTCGGCTCTCAATTCGACACCGGCGCGCTACGACGAAGCCGTCACCAAGTATTTCCTAGGACGCTACGTGCGCGCGCGTGAGGGCTACAGCTATCCTGAAGCTGAAACCAATTTTCGCACGATCTCGCTGCTTTCGGGGCAGGGCGAACAGGCCCGCTTCGCAGCCTGGTACCGCGGCTCCAATCCCGAAAGCCCGCAAGTCGTTCAGGGCCGTTTTGGGGTTGCGACGGTGCGGATCAAGGCGATTTCTCTGCTTGCCGATAATGTCGCATCTGTGCGGTTCATGAAAGAGGCCCGCAAGGGCGAGGAGACCCATGTGACCCATTGGGTCTCGACCCTGACCTTCTCCTACGCCAACGCCCCGATGTCCTCTGCCGACCGCCTAATCAATCCGCTCGGCTTTTTGGTTTCGGAATATCGCGCCGATCCGGAGGTCGTGCCATGAAACGTTTCGCGCTTTTGGCAACTCTAGCCCTTGGATTTGCCGGACCTGTGTTGGCGCTGCAGCAGCCGACGCCGGGGCAACACGATGCGCGCGTGCGCACTGTGACTTATGACCCGGCCAATGTCGTCCGCCTCAACGGCGTCATTCGTGCCTCGACCCAGGTCGTGTTTGCCGATGACGAGGAGATCGCTCATGTCGCCATCGGTGACGCGATTGCATGGGAGGTCGCACCCGCGGGTTCGATCCTATTCCTCAAGCCCCGCGAAAAACATCCGCCGACCAATCTGCAGGTTGTCACCACCCGGCCCGACGGACGCAAGCGCTCGTATCAGTTCGAATTGTCGATTGCCGAGACCACGCTGGCGGACAGCTACTTCGTCGTCCGCTTTGCCTATCCCGGCGACGAGATCGAGCGGCGGCGCATCGAGGCGGCTGCCCGGGGCGCCGAACGGGAAGGCGCGCTGATCGAGCAGACTTTCGACCTGCATCATGCCTATGGCGCGCGCAACTGGCGCTTTTCGGCCCAAGGCTCAATCGACCTCGAACCCGAAGCGGTCTTCGACGACGGCAAAGAGACCACGTTCCGATTCGCTGGCAATCGCGAGATCCCGGCGATCTACCTGATCAACTCGGACGGTTCCGAAAGCCTCGTTCCGAAGGATGTCCGCGGAGAGCTCGTGGTGGTCCACGCTACTGCCCGGGAGTTTCGGCTGCGCAAGGGCGACATCGTGCTCTGCATCTTCAACGAAGCGTTCGACGCCGTCGGGGTCAATCCCGGCACGAACACCACGAGCCCCTTGGTCGAGCGGCGGGCGAAGAGGTCATCTCCAACCCCAAAGGCACGATAGGCGAGCGCAACATGACCGAGTATGAGAATGAGACGCTTGTCGGCGAGCGCGGCATTACGCCGGTGGGGGGAGGGGACAACGGTCGAACCGCGATGCTCAAACGCGGCTTCAGCGCGCTCGCGCTCACCGCATTCGCCTTTCTGATCATCTGGGGGACCTGGAAAAGCGATAAACCGGTTGGCGATTCCGCTCGCAAGCTCATGATCCGCCAGGCGGCGGCCTTCGAGCCCGTCCAGGAACCACCGGCAGCGCCTATCACGACTGCCTCTATCCCGGTCGCATCTGTTGCTGCCACGCCGGCACCCGCCGTGCCCGCCGCGGACCAGATGCTTGAAAGCGCACGGCGCGCACCGGTGCTCGCCTATAACCGGCCGGTCGCGTCGGGGCGCCCGCCCCATAACGGCGCGACCGGAAACGTCCCCATCGATCCCTATGATTTTGGGCGGGCGGAGCCACGCAACGAGCTTGCGGACAAGTTGAAACCCACGCCGATCGAAGGCGTGCGCGCGGCCCGGCTTCCCAATCGCAATCTTCTGGTCACCCAGGGCACGTCGATCCCTTGTGTGCTCGAGACTGCGATGTCCTCGGATGTGGCGGGCTTCGTCTCCTGCGTCGTGCTGCGCGACGTAATGTCGGATTCCGGCAATGTGGTGCTCATGGAAAAAGGCACCCAAATGGTCGGCGAATACCGTGGCAATGTCCGGCGCGGCTCCAAACGGATGTTTGTGCTTTGGGCTCGCGCCAAGACGCCGACGGGAGTGATCGTGGCCCTGGCCTCGCCTGCCACAGATGCGCTCGGCCGCGCCGGCTTCGACGGCGAGGTCGACACGCATTTCTGGGAGCGCTTCGGTTCGGCGCTGTTGCTGTCGATCGTTGGAGATGCCTCCTCCATCGGGCGCCAGCAATTGCAAGATGGCTCGATTCAAATCAACAACACCGCTGGTGCGACAAACACCGCCGCCGGCATCGCGGTCGAGCAGTCCATCAACATCCCGCCGACGTTGAACAAGAACCAGGGTGAGCTCGTGAATATCTTCGTGGCGCGCGACCTCGATTTCGCGTCGGTCTACCAACTCAAGCGGATCGAAAGCCGCACCCAGATTCTCGACCGCACCCTCCCCGGAGGCATTGTGGGCCCGGCTGTGGTGACCAAATGAGACCAGTCGCATCCGTCGAACGCGATGGCGGGCGGCTGGTGCTGGCGCGCTACCTTGAGCCGCTGGCGCCGTACTTGGCGGACAACACCCTCACCGAAATCGTTGTCAACCGTCCGGGCGAACTTTTCGTGGAGGGGCCGAACGGTTGGACCCGGCATGAAGTCGCAGCCCTCACGCACACCTATCTCTCCCACCTTGCGACTGCGGCTGCCAGTCACACTCGTCAGGACATCGGACCGGAATACCCGGTGGTATCGACCAGCCTGATTAGCGAAGAGCGCTGCCAGATCGTCGTGCCCCCCGCCGTGCCTGCAGGCACGATCAGCCTCACAATCCGCAAGCCCTCGACACTGACCATGAACCTGGACGCTCTTGAGCGGGTAAAGCTGTTCGATGAGGTCCGCTCCGCGAGTGGCGAGCTGGACGCCAACGAGCATCGATTGCTCGCGCTGAAGGAGGCCGGCCAATGGCGCGAGTTCCTTGAGCTTGCGGTGCGATCCCGCCGCAATATCCTGATCTCGGGGGCGACGGGTTCCGGCAAGACGACTCTGTCCAAGGCGCTGATTGCGGCGATCCCGGCGCATGAGCGGCTGCTCACCATTGAGGACACGGCCGAGCTCGTCATCCCACATCAGAACTCGGTCCGGCTGCTCTATGCCAAGGACGGGCAGGGTATGGCCAAGATCGGCCCTCGCGAGCTCCTTGAATCATCCCTGCGCATGCGGCCCGATCGCATCCTGCTGCAGGAGCTGCGTGACGGGACCGCGTTCTTTTACCTGAGGAACGTGAATTCAGGGCACCCAGGATCGATCACGACGGTTCACGCCGACAGCGCTCGCCTTGCCTTCGAACAAATGACCTTGCTGGTGAAAGAGAGTGCCGAGGGACGTGACCTCCACCGCGACGACATTCGTTCGCTCTTGCTGCATCTCGTCGACATAGTGGTCCAGATGCAAAAGCGTAACGGCCGCTATCGCATTTCGGAAATCTACTATGACCCCGTTCGCAAACGCGACCACGCCCGCTAAAGCCGCCCTCGGCACGACGCTGGCGCTCGGGGCCAGCGCAGTCTTCCTGCTGGTCGCCTCGAACGTTCTGCTGCTCGGGCTCAGGCTCCACGATGGCGGTTTTCACTGGTTGGAGATCGCCACAGGCTGGCCGCGCTATGGCGCCGACCCGCGCTTCGACCGCTGGCTGACGCTGTCGACTCTCTCTGGTCTGATTGTGGTCTTCGGCCTACTCGGCGCGATCCTTCGGCACCGTCCGCCACCGCTTCACGGCAAGGCCCGTTTTGCTTCCGAGCGCGAGATCAAGACCGCCGGTCTGCGGTCCAAGGACGGTCTCCTGCTCGGCCGCAAAGATGGGAAAATGCTCTGCTTCGGCGGAACGGAACATGTTCTCCTCTATGCTCCAACGCGCGCCGGGAAGGGGGTAGGCTATGTCATTCCGAACTTGCTCAATTGGCCGGATTCGGTTGTTGCGCTGGATGTGAAGAAGGAGAACTGGGATCGCTCGGCCGGCTTCCGCGCCTCCCACGGGCAGGAGGTCCATCTGTTCGATCCGCTCGACGAGAACGGTCGTACTGCGCGTTACAATCCGCTGGGGTATGTGCGCAGCGATCCCGCCGACCTCTATGACGATCTACAGCGCGTCGCGGTGATGCTGTTTCCGGCCGAGAGCCGCGGGGATCCGTTCTGGTTCGAAGCGGCCCGTTCGTCCTTTGTGGCCATCGGCGGCTATGTCGCGGAAACGCCGGGCTTGCCCTTGACGATCGGCGAGATCCTGCGCCAGCTCTCGGCGACACAGGATCTCAAAGCCCACTTCGACAAGATCATCGCCGACCGCAAGGCGGGTCCTTCCCCGCTGTCGCGGCACTGCATCACGGCGCTGAACGATTTTCTTGCCGCCTCCGAGAACACGTTGAACTCGGTCCGCAAGACCGTGACGGCGCGGCTCGGCCTCTGGCTCAATCCACGCATCGATGCCGCAACCTCGACCAATGATTTCGATCTACGACAGCTGAGGCAGAACCCCATTTCCATCTACCTCGGGGTGACACCTGACAATCTCGACCGTATGGCGCCGCTCCTGAACCTGTTTTTCCAACAGGTGGTCGACCTCAATACCCGAGAGCTACCCGAACAAAACCCCAAACTCGCTCGCAAGGTGCTGCTCTTGCTGGATGAATTTCCAGCACTCGGCAATGTCAATGTGCTGGCAAAATCGGTCGCTTTCATCGCCGGATACGGTATCCGCCTTCTCACAGTGGTCCAGACCCCGGCGCAGCTGCGCGCGATCTACGGTATCGATGGCGCGCGCAACTTCATGACCAACCACGCCGTGGAAGTCGTGTTTGCGCCGAAGGAGCAGGACGTGGCGAATGAGCTCTCCGAGCGCATCGGATATCAGACGGTGAACGCGCGCAGCCGTAGCGGACCAAAGGGGCTGGCGATGCGCGCGATCAGCGAGACGATTTCGGAACATCGTCGCGCCCTGATGCTGCCTCAAGAGCTCAAGCTCCTACCGAAATCCAAGGCCTTCATCCTCGGCACCGGCATTCCGCCCATCATCGCCGATAAGATCATCTATTACGAGGACAAGTCTTTTCTGAAGCGATTGCTGCCGGCGCCTGTCCCGCAGATGCACAAAGAGCGCTCAAATGCGCTCCTCAACGCCGAAATCAAGGAACTGCGCTCCGAGATTGCCGAGCTGCGCGCGGTTTTCCGAGCACGGCCCATGACCGACGAGGAGGTGGCAGACCCCTCCACGATACCTGCCGGCGCCAGTTTCGATTTTGGGGACGTGGACGTCGACCTCGAAGGTCTCTCCGAAGACGACATGAAGGCCTGGGTTCTGAATTATATTGACGCTCAAGCCATCCCGCCGGCGCGAAGGCCCGGCCGCAAGCGGAAGGGTGAGCATGAACGACAGGCATGACGAGGAATTCAGCCTGGAGCGGCAACGTCGCGCCGGCCGCGCTTCCGCCCGAGAAAAGGGCGAAGACGAGTCCTTAGCAACAGCCCGCAACAAGCCTTCATCCGCGGAAGTAACAGATAATGCGTTTCCGGACCGTATCCGTCGGAAATATTACGTGGTGGCCAGTGAATCCGAAAAGGATGGATCTAGCCGCGAAGCGCGGCTCTATGCTGATGAGCGGAAAGAGTATCTTGCGTTCAAGACCACTGACGATCGCTTGGTCACCCGCATAGCAGCCGCCGGGGTGATCCGGGACATGGTCACCGTGGCACAGCATCGCCAGTGGGAGGCACTGTACGTCAGAGGTTCCGTCGAGTTCCGGCGCGAGGCGTGGCTCGAGGCTAGCAAGCGCGGATTAGAGGTGCAGGGCTATCAGCCAAACGATCTTGATCGCCAGGCGCTCGCTGACCGACCAGTCGCTTCAGATCGATCTCACACCCGTACCAACGATGTCGAGTTTCACTCGGCCTCCGACAGGTCACTGCAGGCGGATAGGCTCGATTACGACAAGGGCATTTCCGGGCGTCTGATGGAGGTCGGTTTTGGCCCGTATCGCAACCGCGCCGACGCGGAACCGTCAACCTATGTAGCCATCGAACTGGATGATGGCCGGCGCCATCAGGTGTGGGGCGTCGGCGTTGTGACTGACGTCGCAGACAGTGGCGCCAGGCCTGGCGACCGCATCTCTCTGCGAAGGGATGGCGTCGAACCCTTCATCAGGGCGATCAAGTCCATAGACGCCGCCACAGGAATCGCCGGCATTGAACGGCGCCAGATGTGGCGGAACGTTTGGAGTGTGACGGTGGGGGAGCGTCGTGCAGACCGTCCGGCGGCCGGGCGCGATTCCGACGTGCTCGCGGCTCAATCCCAGCTTGTCGTCATCAACAAGCTTGTGGAACGCGCTCTGCCGAACGATGAGAATGCTCGCCAGAGCATTATGGCCTTCGCCAAGGAGCGGATCGCGCACCATCTCGAAAACGGTCGTTCATTTGCACGCGCGACGGTCCTAGATTCCGTACAACAGCGCCACCTACCGCGAACCGACAAAGACGAGGCGCGTCATGAAGACCGGCTAAGAGTGAAGGAGCAAGAGCGCTGACTGTCTGGTGCGCCCACCAAATAGATCAAGACCTAGCGAGAGAAACCGGGAGCCTCTCTTCGCGAAAAGCCTGATCAGTCTCAAATTATCTGACGACGGACACGCCGGCCCAATCCGCACGGGGCATTCACCTGCCGCGGGGCCGTCCATTGTCGCGACCGCCAGCGCGCATACTTGGATGGCAAGGATGCATCCCACCAATCCCTTGTCATGCGGCGCCTCTCCATCGAGTTGACCGGTAAAGTCGCTTGCAAGATCAAAGATTAAAAAGCCCCTTGCCATCGCAGGGGCCGCTGAGCGCGATGATGAGTTTTGCGAGCGCCCTTACCTTCGGACTGTCATCTACGGTGCAGAGCTTACGGACGATCAAAGCTGATGATGGCTGGGGGGCGGGTTCCGTCACCTGCGAGTTCTTGTAGTTGATTAGCGCGAACTTCTCTGGCCGACTAGCGTGTCGGTCACGCTGGCTGACCAGGGCACGCCCCTGGCCTTGCGCCCGGAGACCGTTCTGGTGAACGGCCGTCCCCGGCTGGTGACGACGTCAGGCGCCGTGATCGAAACGGAAGAGAGCCAAGCCGGGGGCGGCGCGCTGATAGCGCAGAACGGATCGCTCGTCTTCTATCTGCTCCAGGTGAACGATGTGTGGGGCTATTTCAACACCGGAATGGACGATAACAAGATCACCAATCCCGTACCGTCGACATTCCCGACCACGGGCGGCGCTCTCAACCAGATCACCACCGTCGCGCAACAGGCACCGGAGCCATTTACGAAATCCGCCTTTTCGGACAACGTAGCGATGGCCGTCGAGATCAAGTCCTCCTGGATCGAAACGACCGGCCTTGCCAACGCGGGGGATTACATCACCATCGACGCGACGATTCCGACCTACAATCCCCCGTTGACCCAGCCCAACAACACCCAGTCGGTGCAGTCGGGAACAAAGCGGGCCAGACTGGCATTGGTCGGCATTCATATTGTCGGCAGCACGCTCGGTCATCCCGAGATGCTGTGGGCGACGTTCGAGCACGTCAACAACGCGCCCAATCCGCAATACACATTCACTACGACATCGGGCGGAGTAGGCACGCAGCCGCCCGACGGACCCGGCGGCTGGCTGTTTTCGTCGACGGGCGCGGCGGCCGCCAATCCTAACAACCAGCGCATTGCGCCGAACGGTACGACACTCAACGTGGTCTCCGGCCAGACGATCGGTCCGAGCGACGTGGTTCGGACCGCCCCTTGGGGAACCGGTCCGAGCGATCCGAGCTTTACAATCAACAACACCGACATCGTTTCGCTCAACCAGAATGTAATGGGACTGCTGGCCGCAGGCGACGCGCGCCGGAACTACCTCCTCGTGGGCGTGACCTGGGTCAAGGGCGGAAGCCCGCCAAGCAACGGCGTGAAAGTCGGCACGCCGAAGCTGGCCAACTCGAGGATGGAAATGTTTTTCCAGCCCAGCAACTGCTTCGACTGTCATAGCGATGACAACGGCAACATGCTGGGCACCCCCTCCGGTTCAGATGGCTTCAGCGGCGGTCTCAGTCACATCTGGGCCGCGATGCGGCCGCTGTACCACTGAGCCTTTGTCCAGACCCGCGCTCGCGGCTTGGACGTGCGTACGAATTGGAAAAGGAAGCAGTCCCATGAGTACAGCAAAGGATTGGAAGTGGGTGGCGACGAACTCACCGGTGGCTAATTCCCGGACCGACGACATCTGGTTCTTCGACGAAAAAAAAACTGGCTTGTGAACAGCAACGGAGAAGTTAGGCAAACCGTGGACGGTGGCCAAACCTGGACTCTTAAAAAGTTCATCGATCCGAATACCAGCGGCTTTCCATATCTGCGCTGTACGGGATGGGCAAGCGAGCAAGTCGGCTGGGTCGGAGCTGTTACGACTTTCGACGCAGGCAACAAGGACTTCCTGAAAATTCTGCTGCATCGAACCACGGATGGTGGAGCAACCTGGGACAATATTATGAACGTGCCCGAAAGCTCACCTGCCGGCATTTGCGGCATGTCAGTCGTCAACGAGAAAGTCGTCTACGGAGCGGGAACAAACGATCCGAATCTCCCTGGCCCGGGGTTGGTCAAAACCACTGATGGCGGCGCGACCTGGACGCACACGGATCTCAGCCAGTATGCCGACAACCTGATCGACGTGTATTTTTTCGATGAGAACACTGGGTGGATCGTCGGCGGGAAAAAGGATTCGTCGTGCCCCGCGATCAAGCCCGGCTACGAAACACATCCGCAATATTCGCAGCTGAAGCCGGTGGTTTTGAAGACGATCGATGGTGGCGCAACATGGGTCAACAAGGCCGCGGGCGTTGCTGGTTTCGATTGCGGAGAATGGGGTTGGAAGATTCAATTTCTGAACGTTACGACGGGGTTTGTTTCGCTGGAGAATTTCACCACGGCCGCCATTCTCAAGACGACGGACGGCGGAGAGACTTGGGTGCGTTTGCCGATCGTCGACAGCGCCGGTCAATCCATCAACATGGACCTTGAGGGCGTCGGCTTTATCGATGCGCAATCTGGCTGGGTCGGCGGATGGGCCGACAACTTCGAGGGTCTCTTCAACAGCCTGACCGTTGACGGGGGCAATTCCTGGACCGCACAAAACAATGTGCCGAGCAATCCGACCACCGATCCGAGGATCAAGATCAACAGGTATCGGCTGCTTGGCAACCCCGTTTCGACGGGGTATTGCAGCGGAGCCAAGGTTTACAAGCGCGCGCAGCGTCGTGGCGGCCGCGCGGGTCTCCATCCCCCATCCCGCAGGCCTCGCCCTGTCCCACACGTCCAACTTCAGCAGTCGTTCCGTCGAAATCACCTATGTGCTCCCGCAAGATGCCGCGAGCGTATTCGTGGGCATATGGAATCATTTCGCCTTTCACGTGCGGACACTTGTCGACGGCGAAAGCCAGAAGGCTGGAAGGCATACCGTCGCATGGGACGGCACCGACAAGACGGGAAGGCAGCTGGGCGGTGATCTCTACATCTGCCGGATGTCTGTCGACGGAAAAACGGGAGAAAGCCAGTCGGTCCGGTTACCCAGATAGGCCTCGCGGCCTGGCCGACCGAACGCGGCGGGAAAGATCACATGCGCTTGAGGCAATGAGCGAAGACAGGAGGATCCGATGGCAGTGACTTGGGACACCATCAAGGCATACTTCACCGACATGGACGTCGATCACATGAAACACGTTTCGGCAAATTGGCCGAAGGTCCTAGACTTGCACGACGAGGCAAGTGTTCTCTATTACGCCACGCAGGTTCATGCCTCCGTCGCCAGCGGACGCATGCCGATCGGCGAGCCACGCTGGACTCCAAAAATGGTAGCGGATTTCCTCGATTGGTGGCAAAGTCAAGTCCCGGGTGCAATGCCGATTGTGTAACCGGCACGTCCTTTTCACGCGCGCCAACATTGCCAGGAACGGCTGTTGAGACGCTTGGAGCGCTGGCTCCTTGATGCCCACGCAATGTAAAGCCCCTTTGCAGGAACAGCGGAGATGTCGTCCGGACCGGATCAAAGCAACTGGTATTGGCAGGGCATTCGACAAGCTGAGCAGGATGGACTTATCTATTATGCGTGCAAGAAAACCGCCAATCAGTTTGTCATTTCGGATGACTACAGCCACCTTGGCCATGACGACGCAACGCCCCTCCTGCTGAAGTACACAAATGCACGGCCACTTTCATCCGTCGCCAGGCAAATCCTTGCTCTATACAGGAGCAGCCCGGATATCCGGTTTTTGGAGCTGGGACCAGGGGCCGGTGTTGCGTGTGCAGCCGTAGATCGGCTGTTACCGGGTACAAAAATTGACACCATCTCCCTGACGCCACTCAACCCCTATTTGAGATTTCGCTGGGATGACATGTACGAGCACATGACGGAGCCAAATTCGCGCGAAAAGCGCTTTCTGCGCCTTTATAGTTCCTGTCGTTCCCCATTCGTGCGGAATCAGTACATAGGACAGTTCTCACGAGAGATCAGCCTTCCAAAAGAGAGCTATCATTTCATTTACGAAAACCATGGCGCGATCTTCTATAACTTTCATCCAGATCGAAGTAGCGACCTGATGCAACTTTCCGGAGCGTCGATTTCCGTGGCCCTGTCGCTTTTGCGGCGAGATGGGACGATGTTGATCATGGCCTCTGACGGCCGGCACAGAATGGAGGACGCACTGGAATCAATTGCGACCGACACAGATGTAATTGTGACCTGCAAGCGCACATCGGCCTACCATAGTTTTCCCTGCATTGTCGCGAGAAACGAGAGTCCGCTGTCGACGCGCCTTCGCGAGGACAATAGAGGCTTATTACGAAAAGCGGAAAGAATATTGCGATTGGACGCACAAGCATTGGAAAAAATCATTTCGAGGATTGTCAATTGCGAAAGTCGTCCGGATCATCACCATCGCGCGTCGCGAAGGATCTCCGCGAAGACGAGGACTGGCTCTGGATGTCGCGAATGGAATGGACCCGGAAGACGGCGTCATCCGAGTTACGGCATAGGTGATGACTGCGTCATGGCGTTCACCGACTCTTCGGCATCGAAAACCTGAAGCGGTCAGTCCGCTCCGACGATCATGCAAGCCGCGCCTATGCCGGGTTTGACAAGCTCTACGAACCGGATCCGATCACCGGCCGCCCGCTGACCTGCCCCTGAGAATTTCCTCCAGAAGGAGTTAGAGTCCGGCCTGACGAAGGACGGACAGATGAAGCGAGCAAG
>NZ_JASAUT010000073.1:0-38173 GCF_029952935.1 Bradyrhizobium sp. Mp19
CGCCAAGGACCCAACGGCTTCCCGCCCACCCTCATCCTGACAGACTTCCAAGACACAGGGACCCATAACCACAGCTCTCACGATTGCGAAGGCTGGAGCTCCAGCTCAGTCCAACCATGAACATCGGTGGTTATGGGTCCCTGCATGCGCAGGGACGACACCGAATGCGTGATCGCAGCATGCGCCTTGCCGGCCGCACCGGCTACTTTGCATGGGGTTGTTTTCGATATTTTGGCAGCTCGCCTCTCATCCGGGCCGCAAATCTCTCTTCCCCTTCCCCCTGAAAGGGGGAAGGTCGGGATGGGGGTCAGCCACACGCACCGTCGCTCGTGGAGAGAGATGATCCCCACCCGCTTTGCTCTTCGAGCAAAGCGACCTCCCCTTTTCAAGGGGAGGTTGGAGCTGCGTGGCGGAGATGGAGCGCGGCGTAATCCCGGCTGCGAGCACTTACAGCATGCTCGGCAGCACGCGATCCGGCGGCTTGTGGGCGTCAAGGAAGGTTCGGATGTTGATGATCACCTTCTCGCCCATCTCGACGCGGCCTTCGATGGTGGCCGAACCCATATGCGGCAGCAGCGTCACCTTGCCGGCCCTGGCGAGCCGCACCAGCTTGGGGTTCACCGCGGGCTCGTGCTCATAGACGTCGAGAGCTGCGCCGCCGATCTCGCCGGCTTCGATCAGCTTGATCAGCGTGTCCTCGTCGATCACCTCGCCGCGCGCGGTGTTGACGACATAGGCCTCTTTGCGGATCAGCTTGAGCCGCCGCGCCGAGAGCAGATGATAGGTCGCCGGCGTGTGCGGGCAGTTCACCGAGATGATGTCCATCCGCGCCAGCATCTGGTCGAGGCTTTCCCAATAGGTCGCCCCGAGCTCTTCGGCGATGACCGGCGCCACCGGGCGGCGGTTGTGATAATGGATCTGCAGGCCGAAGGCGCGGGCACGGCGCGCCACGGCCTGGCCGATGCGGCCCATGCCGACGATGCCGAGCCTCTTTCCACCGATGCGGTGGCCGAGCATCCAGGTCGGCGACCAGCCCGCCCAGTGCTGCTTGCCTTCGGTCAGGATCGAGGCGCCCTCGATCATGCGCCGCGGCACCGCAAGGATCAGCGCCATGGTCATGTCGGCGGTGTCCTCGGTCAGCACCTTCGGGGTGTTGGTCACCGTGATGCCGCGCGCATGCGCCGCGGCGACGTCGATATTGTCGACGCCGTTGCCGAAATTGGCGATCATCTTCAGCTTGCAGTCGGGCTGATTGATCACGTCCTCGCGGATCATGTCGGTCACGGTCGGCACCAGCACGTCGGCGGTTCGTGCCGCCTCGGCGATCTGCTCCGGCGTCATCGGCGTGTCGTCGAGATTCAATCTGGCGTCGAACAGCTCGCGCATCCGGGTCTCGATCGAGTCCGGCAGCTTGCGGGTGACGACGACGAGAGGCTTTTTCTTCACCGACATGTCCTGCTTTCATGGGGCGCGCGGCTTGCCAAAAAACAAACCGTTCAGGCCTCATTAACCCGGTTGTTCGACACTGCTGATAGCCGTGCTGTCCCGGCGTTTCCTTCGCGTTTCCTAGGGTTCCCCGATACTTGCCCCGGCTTTTCGCCAAGGCGAAACGACGGGAAATTCGGGTGTTCTGGCTCTCAGGCGTTCCGTCCTCTCTAGCAGAAGGCCGGGCCAAGACAAGAACCCCCGGACTTGCAGTGCGGAAGCGAATGGGCGCAGCCGCAGGGGGCCTTCGGGCGTGGTTGGGGTTGCAGTGCGCCGAATGCGGGTTGGGCATCTCGGCAGGAGACGAGTTGATGGTGGCGTTCTGGCGTTTCAGTTCATTGGTGGCGCTGGTCGGAAGCATGCTGAGTGCGTCGGTCATGCCCGGACATTCCGCCAAGGATTTGAGCCCCACCACCAGCGGCCTGCCGATCCCGCGCTATGTCAGCCTGAAGTCGGACCATGTGAACGTCCGGGCCGGCCCGACCAAGGACAATGACGTCGCCTGGGTCTATACGCGGTCGGGGCTGCCGGTCGAAATCACCGCCGAGTTCGAGAACTGGCGCCGGGTGCGCGATTCCGAGGGCGCCGAAGGCTGGGTCTATCATTCCCTGCTGTCCGGCCGCCGCACCGCCGTCGTCACCATGAAGAACAAGGACGATCTGGCCTCGCTGTACGATCGCCCCGACGCCACCAGCGCCGTCGCGGCGCGCCTGCAGGCCGGCGTCGTCGCGCAGGTGAAGAAATGCGCCAACAACTGGTGCCGGGTCACCGGCAACGGGTTCGACGGCTGGATCGAGCAGCAGCGCCTCTGGGGCGTCTACGCCGACGAAAAGGTGGACTGAGCTTCCTCGTCCCCAAATGAAACTGAGCTTCCTCGTCCCCAAATGAAAATGGCCGGGACGAGCCCGGCCATCACAACTCAAATCGACGGTGAGACCGTTCAGCGCTTCTTGCGCAGCCGCACGACCATGTCGACGCGGGAGATCTCGTAGCCTTCGGGCACGTCGGGCATTTTCGACAGCACCAGGTTCGGGTCGGGAATGTCGACCAGCTCGTGGTTGTGCTCGAGATAGAAGTGGTGATGCGTCGACACGTTGGTGTCGAAATAGGTTTTCGTGCCGTCGACGCTGACCTGGCGCAGCAGGCCGGCATCGGTCAGCTGGTTCAGGGTGTTGTAGACGGTCGCCAGCGACACCGGAACCTTGGCCAGCGTGGCTTCCTCGTACAGCATTTCAGCGGTCAGGTGGCGGGCACCCTTACCGAACAGCAGCCAGCCCAGCGCCATGCGCTGGCGGGTCGGCCGCAGACCGGCAGACTGCAACATTTCGTTGACGTCATGCCACGGACAGCCGGTCAGGGCAGGGTGGTGCCCAGCGCCCCGGGCAGCCGGGTGCACGGCATCATCGTTCACAGCCGGTACTTCCTCGTTCATATCCACTCTATGCACCCAACTCAGGCAATATTCCTCATAAATATAAAAAGGATGCCTATCAGATGCAAGTTTTTCGCAACTAGAACGAATCCAAGCTGCGGTAGAAACCTAAGGAGAAGCGGTCATTTATCATCGGAATGCCGCTTTGCCGCCCAGTTAGCCGTATGTTAGAGAGCGCGCGGACCACATATGCGCTTTCGGCAGAGATAACAGGCCGTAGCGTACCCAGGTAGCGCCAAGATGCGGGACGGGTTATTCCGGTTCCCGTGGGTAGATCAACGTCCGACCAAGCAAAGCGCTTCATCGGGACATCAGAGGTGGAAAGAGGATGCTGGATCGGCGCGGCGGTTACGAATACGAGGATTTGCTGGCTTGCGGGCGGGGCGAGCTTTTCGGTCCCGGCAACGCCCAGTTGCCGCTGCCGCCGATGCTGATGTTCGATCGCATCAGCGAGATTTCGCAAACCGGCGGCGAATACGGCAAGGGGCTGGTGCGCGCCGAACTCGAAGTGAAGCCGGATCTCTGGTTCTTCGGCTGTCATTTCAAGAACGATCCGGTGATGCCGGGCTGCCTCGGCCTCGATGCCATGTGGCAAATGGTCGGCTTTTACCTTGGCTGGATCGGTGGCGAAGGTCGTGGCCGCGCGCTCGGCCTCGGCGAGCTGAAGTTCTCCGGACAGGTGCTGCCGCACGCGCGCAAGGTTGTGTACAACATCGATATCAAGCGCGTGATGCGGTCAAAGCTCGTGCTTGGAATTGCCGATGGGTGGCTTTCCATGGACGACGAGATTATCTATCGCGCCAAGGACTTGAAGGTCGGTTTGTTCAAGCAGGGCACGGCGCCATCCTGAGCAGGATCATCATGCGGCAACATAAAGGCAGGGCGAGGCGAACATGAGGCGGGTTGTCATCACGGGGATGGGTATTGTCTCGTCCATCGGTAACAACACCCAGGAAGTGCTTGCGAGCCTCTACGAGGCGAAGTCGGGCATTTCGCGCGCGGAGAAGGCCGCCGAACTCGGCTTCCGTTCGCAGGTGCACGGTGCGCCGACACTCAATCCTGCCGAGGTGATCGATCGCCGCGCGATGCGGTTCCTTGCCGAAGGTGCGGCGTGGAATCACGTTGCGATGGAACAGGCGATCCGCGACTCCGGCCTCGAGGAGAATGAAGTCTCCAACATCCGCACCGGCATCATCATGGGATCCGGTGGTCCGTCGACGCGCACGCTGGTGGAGGCCGCCGACATCGCGCGCGCCAAGGGCCCGAAGCGCGTCGGTCCGTTCGCGGTGCCGAAGGGCATGTCCTCGACCGCGTCGGCGACGCTCGCGACCTGGTTCAAGATCAAGGGCGTGAACTATTCGATCTCGTCGGCCTGCGCGACGTCGAACCACTGCATCGGCAACGCCTATGAGACGATCCAGATCGGCAAACAGGATATCATCTTCGCCGGCGGCTGCGAGGAGCTCGACTGGACGCTGTCGGTGCTGTTCGACGCCATGGGCGCGATGTCCTCGAAATACAACGACACACCGGCCACCGCCTCGCGTCCCTACGACCTCAACCGCGACGGCTTCGTCATCGCGGGCGGCGCGGGTGTCGTGGTGCTGGAAGAGCTCGAGCATGCCAAGGCGCGCGGCGCCAGGATCTATGCCGAGGTCGTCGGCTACGGCGCGACCTCCGACGGCTACGACATGGTGGCGCCGTCGGGCGAGGGCGCCGAGCGCTGCATGCGCATGGCGATGTCGACGGTGAACACGCCGGTCGATTACATCAATCCGCATGCCACTTCGACGCCCGCCGGCGATCCGCCGGAGATCGAGGCGATCCGCAAGGTGTTCGGCACCGGCGACAAGTGCCCGCCGATCTCGGCGACCAAGGCGCTGACCGGCCACTCGCTCGGCGCCACCGGCGTGCAGGAAGCGATCTATTCGCTGCTGATGCTGAACAACGGCTTCATCTGCGAGAGCGCACATATCACCGAACTCGATCCGGTGTTTGCCGACATGCCGATCGTGCGCAAGCGCATCGACAACGTCAAGCTCAACACCGTGCTGTCGAACTCGTTCGGCTTCGGCGGCACCAACGCCACGCTGGTGTTCAGGCGGCTTGACGCGTGATTTCGCCTCTCCTCGCTTGCTGAGGGAGGTCCGCGGGCAGCGAATGGGAACAGTGCAACGATCCGGAATGGGGTGGGAATGATTATTGAACCGCGCGTGCGAGGCTTCATCTGCACGACGGCACATCCCGTCGGCTGCGCCACGAATGTCCGCGAACAGATCGCCTATGTTCTGAAGCAGGGCCCGGTCGCCGACTGCCCGAAGCGGGTTGCCGTGCTGGGCTGCTCGACGGGGTATGGCCTCGCGAGCCGCATCGTCGCGACCTTCGCCGGCGGCGCTGACACCATCGGAGTGTCGCTGGAGCGCGAGCCGTCGGAAAAGAGAAGCGCCAGCGCCGGCTGGTACAACAACCGTGCCTTCGAGATCGAAGCCCAGAAGATCGGACGCTCGCCGCTCACGCTCGAAGGCGACGCCTTCTCCGACGAGCTGAAGGCGACCTTCATCGAGCGGGTGCGCGAGAAATTCGGACAGCTCGACCTGCTGGTCTACAGCATGGCGGCGCCGGTCCGGACTGATCCCGACACTGGCAAGACCTATCGTTCGGTGATCAAGCCGCTGGGCGCCCCGGTCGAGATCAAGACGCTCGACACCGAGACCGGTGAGGTGTTCCAGACGACGCTCGAGCCGGCGAGCGAGGAGCAAACCGCGGCGACCGTCGCGGTGATGGGCGGCGACGACTGGAAGCGCTGGATCGATCAACTCGCGGATGCCGGCGTTTTGGCGCCGGGCTTCCAGACGCTCAACTACACCTATATCGGCAGCGAGCTGACCTGGCCGATCTACTGGAACGGCACGCTCGGCCGCGCCAAGGTCGATCTCGACAGCAAGGCAGAAGCGATCCGCGGCCGGCTCGGACCTGACGCGGCGCGCGTCGTCGCGCTGAAGGCCGTCGTCACCCAGGCGAGCTCGGCGATACCGGTGGTGCCGCTCTATGGCACGGTGCTGTTCAAGGTCATGAAGCAGCTCGCTCTGCACGAAGGCTGCATCGAGCAGATCGACCGCCTGTTCCGGACGAAGCTCGGTAAGGGCGTCGCGCTCGATGACGCGCAGCGCGTCAGGGTCGACGACTGGGAGCTTTCGCCCGAGGTGCAGACGGAAGTGTCGCGGCGCTGGCCGCTGCTCACCACCGAGACGCTCGGCGAGCTGGCCGATCTCGGCGAGTACAAGAGCCAGTTCCTGCGCCTGTTCGGCTTCGGCATCGACGGCGTCGACTACACGCAGGACGTCGATCCCCGCGTCGTGCCGGGTTAAGCCGCTCGGGAAAACCGCGCGAGCGGTTACAGACCGGTCTTCTCCTTCCCCCTGAAAGGGGGAAGGTCGGGATGGGGGTCAGCCGCAGGCGATGCTGATAGCGGAGAGAGTTGATCCCCACCCGCTTTGCTCTGGCGAGCAAAGCGACCTCCCCTTTTCAAGGGGAGGTTAGTAGCCCGGATGAAGCGAAGCGCAATCCGGGGCTTCCTCCGCTGAGGGACTTTCCCGGATTTCGCTTCGCTCCATCCGGGCTACGGCGCTACATGCCTCACCCCGCCGCGATCTTCTCTGCGCGCTGGAATGCGGGCCGGGCCACGCAGCGGTCGATATAGGCCACGAACGACGGCCGCGGCGGCACCATCTTGAACACGCGCACCGCAAAGTTCAGTCCCGCGCCGATCGCGATGTCGGCGGCGGAGAATTGATCGCCGAGGATCCATGGCGCCTTCTGCAGCTCGGCGTCGAGCACGTCGAACACCTGCGCGGCGCTGCCCCATGCCGCGGTGCTGGTCGGCACCTCGAGCTTGGTGAAGAGCTGGATCAGCGCCGGCTCGATGCAGCTCGGCGAGAAGAACAGCCACTGCAGATAGCGCGCCCGCTTCGGGTCCGTCGCTGCCGGTGCGAGTTTGGTCTCGGGATAGCGGTCGGCGATATAGGCGCAGATCGCGGCGGCCTCGGCGAGCTGCGCGTCGCCGTCGGTCAACGCCGGCACCTTGCCCATCGGGTTGATCTTGAGAAACTCCGGTGATTTCTGCGCGCCGGTGCTGATGTCGGTCAGCACCCGTTCGTATGGCAGGCCGGATTCCTCCAGCAGCCAGATGGCGGAGAACGAGCGCGAGCGCGGCGACCAGTACAGCTTGATCATGGCTTAGCCTCCGATGTGCGGTTTGTTCGCTTCCACCGATAGTGCTTCATCATGAAGCCGGTGACCGGATTGGGTGCTTCCCTCTCGAACACAAAGCCTTCGCGCGCGTACCAGCGCCAGGCCTTCTCATTCTCGCGGACGCATTTCAGCCAGATCTCGTCGGGCATCTGCCGGCGTGTGAAGGCGAGCAGCTGACGTCCCAGGCTCATGCCCTGATAGGCGGGCACGACCATCAGCTGGTCGAGCAGCGAGGTCGGCAGGTGCAGCGCCAGCATGGCGGCGATGCTGCCGCGATCATCGGCGACGAACAGGCTCCAGCCACCCGCGATCTCGCGCGGCAGGCGGGCACGCAGATCGTTCAACAAACTGTCGCTGGCTCGCGAGAGCCCGGTCGAGGCCCAGCTCGCCATCCAGGCGCGCGCGATCGCGTCATGTTCGTCGGAGCGTGCGGGGCGGATGGTCGGCGGCGTCATCGTCGATCCTCACGGCGTTCGACACCGGCGGTGCGACGCTGTGGATACATAAAGGTGAAAGCCCCGCGAAGCGATCGCGGAGCTTTCGAAGGTAACGCAGTTCGTCGCGACCGGCGAGCCCGGCGGCTCACACGCCGAGCGTCCCGGCCTTCGCCGCCGCATAGCGCTCGGCCACGGCCTTCCAGTTCACCGTATTCCACCACGCCTTGAGATAATCGGGCCGGCGGTTCTGGTAGGTCAGGTAATAGGCGTGCTCCCAGACGTCGTTGCCGAGCAGCGCGCGCTTGCCGTCCATGATCGGATTGTCCTGGTTCGGCCGCGTCTCGATCGCGAGATTGCCATCCTTGGTGACGGTGACGAACACCCAGCCGGAGCCGAACACGCGCCCGCCGGCGGCGTTGAAATCGGTCTGGAATTTCTCCATGCCGCCGAGGTCGCGATCGATCGCGGCGAGCACCTCGCCGTCCGCCTTGCCGCCGTTCGGTCCCATGATCTGCCAGAACATGGTGTGGTTGGCGTGGCCGCCCATGTTGTTGCGCACGCCGGTGCGGATCGCGTCCGGCACGCTGCCGAGATTGGCGAGCACCTCGACGACCGGCTTCTCGGCGATCTGCGGATTGTCCTTCGCGAAATTGTTGAGGTTGGTGACATAGGCCTGATGATGCCGGTCGTGATGGATTTCCATCGTCTTGGCATCGATATGCGGCTCCAGCGCATTGGTGGGATAGGTCAGCGGATCGATCTTGAATGGTCCGGCCGGGGCCTGCGTCGTGGCCTGCGCGAACGCAGCGCGCGACGAGGCGGCGGCTGCAGCGATGCCGCCTGCTGCGATCATCAAATGGCGTCGGGACATCGAGGACATCGTGGTTCTCCGTGCTGGGAAAGCATCCTGATGTTAGGCCCGAGTTGTGAACGGGTTCCAACGAATCCCGATCACAATGCCGGGTCAAAACCGCGCATGCCGATCAGCGGAGATTGATTTGCGGCCGACCTCGGCAAACCAAAAAGGGCGGCCCGAGGGCCGCCCTTTTCGTAACAGTCGATTTGCCAGTCGATTGGCCTGGGCTTACTCGCCGGCAGCTTCGCGCGGCGCCGCAGCCTCGGTCTTCTGCGTGGCCTCGAGGTCCTCGCCGGTCGTCTGGTCGACGGCCTTCATCGACAGGCGGGTCTTGCCGCGATCGTCGAAGCCGAGCAGCTTGACCTTGACCTTGTCGCCTTCCTTGACGACGTCGGAGGTCTTCTGCACGCGGTTGGCCGCGAGCTGGCTGATGTGGACGAGGCCGTCCTTGGCGCCGAAGAAGTTCACGAACGCGCCGAACTCCATCACCTTGACGACGGTGCCCTCGTAGATCTGGCCGACCTCCGGATCGGAGGCGATCGACTTGATCCACTTGATCGCAGCCTTCATCGCCTCGCCATCGTTGGAGGCGACCTTCACGGTGCCGTCGTCCTCGATGTTGACCTTGGCGCCGGTCTTCTCGACGATCTCGCGGATCACCTTGCCGCCGGTGCCGATCACTTCGCGGATCTTGTCGGTGGCGATCTTGAAGGTCTCGATGCGCGGTGCGTATTCGCCGAGCTCGGCGCGCGCCGCGGTCAGCGCCTTGGCCATCTCGCCGAGGATGTGGATGCGCCCTTCCTTGGCCTGGCCAAGCGCAACCTTCATGATCTCCTCGGTGATGCCCTCGATCTTGATGTCCATCTGGAGCGAGGTGATGCCCTGGTCGGTGCCGGCGACCTTGAAGTCCATGTCGCCGAGATGATCCTCGTCACCGAGGATGTCCGACAGCACCGCGAAGCGCTGACCTTCGAGGATCAGGCCCATGGCGATACCGGCGGTCGGCCGCTTCAGCGGCACGCCGGCGTCCATCAGCGACAGCGAGGCACCGCAGACCGAAGCCATCGAGGACGAGCCGTTCGACTCGGTGATCTCGGAGACCACGCGGATCGTGTACGGGAACTCGTGGTGCGGCGGCAGCACCGGGTGGATCGCGCGCCAGGCGAGCTTGCCGTGGCCGATCTCGCGACGCTTGGTGCCGCCGAGGCGGCCGGTCTCGCCGACCGAGTAGGGCGGGAAGTTGTAGTGCAGCAGGAACGTTTCCTTGTAGGTCCCCGACAGTGCATCGATGTACTGCTCGTCCTCGCCGGTGCCGAGCGTGGTCACGACCATCGCCTGGGTTTCACCGCGGGTGAACAGCGCCGAGCCGTGGGCGCGCGGCAGCACGCCGGCTTCGGCGATGATGTTGCGCACGGTCTTGGCGTCGCGGCCGTCGATGCGCTTGCCGGTGTCGAGGATGTTCCAGCGAACGATCTTGGCTTCCAGTTCCTTGAACACGCCGGCGACGCGGAGCTTGTCGTATTTCGGCTCCTGACCTTCCGGGAAGAAGTGCGCGAGCACCTTCTCCTTGACGGCGCCGACCGCGGCATAGCGTTCCTGCTTGACCGGGATCGCGTAGGCATTGCGGAGCTCCTGCTCGGCGATGCCGAGCATCTCCTTCTCGATCTCCGAATTGTCGATCGTGGTGACTTCGCGCGGCTCCTTGGCGGCCTTCTCGGCGAGCTCGATGATCGCGTTGATGACGGGCTGGAAGTGGCGGTGGCCGAACATGACCGCGCCGAGCATCACGTCTTCGTTGAGCTCCTTGGCTTCCGATTCCACCATCAGCACGGCGTCGGCGGTGCCGGCGACGACGAGATCGAGCTGGGTCTCGGTCATCTCGTCGAGCGTCGGGTTGAGCACGTATTCGTCATTGGCAAAGCCGACGCGCGCAGCGCCGATCGGGCCCTTGAACGGCGCGCCCGACAGGGTCAGGGCGGCGGAGGCGGCGACCAGCGAGACGATGTCCGGATCGTTCTCCATGTCGTGCGACAGGACGGTGACGATCACCTGGGTCTCGTTGCGCCAGCCGTCGACGAACAGCGGACGGATCGGGCGGTCGATCAGGCGGGAGACCAGCGTCTCCTTCTCGGTCGGACGGCCTTCGCGCTTGAAATAGCCGCCGGGAATGCGGCCGGCCGCGTAGGTCTTCTCCTGGTAGTCGACCGTGAGCGGCAGGAAGTCGACGCCTTCGCGCGGTGCCTTCGCCGCGACGACGGTGGCAAGCACCACGGTCTCGCCGTAGGTCGCCATCACGGCGCCGTCGGCCTGGCGGGCGATCTTGCCGGTTTCAAGTTTGAGGGGACGTCCACCCCAGTCGATCTCGACGGAATGCGTATTGAACATTTCGGTCTTCTTTCATGGTTTCACGAAAGCATGGCGCCCTGAAACACAAAGACCATGCCAAGACGGCGAGACACTGACACGCGGTTGCGATCAGTATCCGGCGATCCTGCCATGGTCCCTGGATTTCGGATGGCGTCCATCCCTTCGGTCATCTGGGCATCTTGCCCGGTCCAGCGGCCGGATTGCTGCTGGACGCTAGTGTGCATGGCGCGACTGCCATGCTGCGCATGATCATCTTTCGACAATTCGAAAGCCCGAGTTTACGGACGACCATGCGAAAACGCGCGCGAAACGTCGCGCGCGTGCTTCTCAAATCAACGACGGATGTTGTGCTTTTCGAGCAGCGCCTTGTAGCGCGCCTCGTCCTTGCGCTTGATGTAGTCAAGCAGGGAGCGACGCGTCGACACGAGCTTCAGGAGGCCGCGGCGTGAATGGTTGTCCTTCACATGGCTCTTGAAGTGCTCGGTGAGGTTATTGATGCGTTCCGACAGGATCGCGACCTGAACCTCGGGCGAGCCGGTGTCGCCGGCTTTGTTGGCATTCGTCTTGATGACTTCCGCTTTGCGTTCGGCGGTAATCGACATCGTCAGTTACTTTCATTGTTGCGAGCCGGACCGGCAGTCAGTCCGTTCAGGTTGAACACGCGCTTGGGGATGAGTTCGCCATTGCCAATTTCGGCAAGCGCGAGAAGCCGGCCTGCCACCGTGACATAGACTGTGCCGCTGGTATTGGGCGCATCCCGTCCGCGCAACAAAACGGCCTGGCCCCTGTGGAGCCTTGCCGCATCAGCCCGTGTGACGGCCAGTGCCGGGATGTCGTCCAGCGCGGTCTCAACGGGCAAAAGCGCGTCGGCGAGGCTGCCCTCGCCAGACGCGGCTCTATTGCATAAAGCCTCCAACTGTTCCAGCGGAATCATGTCCCGTTCGGTAAACGGACCGACAAGGGTCCGCCTCAGGGCGCAGATATGGCCGAAACAGCCCAGAATCCGGCCCATATCGCGGGCCAGCGCCCGGACATAGGTTCCCTTGCCGCACTCGGCCTCGAACACGGACTGGCTGTTATCTCCATGTTCCACAAGGGTTAATTCGTGGATCTCGACCGGGCGGGGCTTCAGTTCCACGGTCTCGCCGTCGCGCGCCAGGTCATAGGCGCGCTCGCCCTGCACCTTGATCGCCGAATATTGCGGCGGGATTTGCTCGATCACCCCGGTGAAGCGCGGCAAAAGTTCCCGGATCGAATCCGCGGTCGGCCGGCTCTCGCTGGTCCTGACCGGCCGCCCCTCGGTGTCGTCGGTGTCGCGCTCCTCGCCCCAGCACACCGTGAAGCGGTAGCGCTTGCGGCCGTCCATCACGAACGGCACCGTCTTGGTGGCCTCGCCCAGCGCGATCGGCAAGCCGCCGGAGGCGAGCGGATCGAGCGTGCCGGCATGGCCGGCGCGCTTGGCCTGGAACAGGCGCTTGAGCACCGCGACCGCCTGCGTCGAGGTCATGCCGATCGGCTTGTCGAGCACCACCCAGCCGTGGACGTCGCGCTTGTCGCGGCGCGGCTGCTGGTTCTGCCTGCCCTGCTTCTGGCGCGGGTCGTTGTTGGTGCGGCGCGCATCGTCGGTGCGCTGGCCGGCAAAAGCATCCCGCTCAGCGTCGCGCGCGTCGGCATCCTTCGCGTCGATAACGCCGTTGGTCGTCATCACAGTCATCACTCGTCGTCCGAATCGGGTGCAAGGTCTCGCTGCACCGCAGGTGTCCGCAGTAGTTTCTCGATGCGCTCCGCCTCGTCGAACCGCTCGTCGACGCGGAAGCGAATGTCGGGTGCAAATTTCAGGTTGACGCGATGCGCGATCTCGCCGCGAAGGAACTTCTTGTTGCGCTCGAGCGCTGATATCACCGTGTCGGTGTCGCGGCCGCCGAGCGGCATCACATAGATCGTCGCGAGCTTCAGGTCCGGCGACATACGCACCTCGGGAACGGTGATGATGTGGCCTTCCAGATCGGGATCGTGGACCTCACCCTGTGACAGAATCTCGGCAACTGCATGGCGAACCGTTTCGCCGACGCGCAGCTGACGTTGCGATCCGCCGGGGCTGGAACTCTTCTTTTGACGGGGCATGACCTTCTTCCAAAACCGTCACGCCCGCAGGCCTTGGCCGCGGGCATCAATGTCTAGCTTTGCTTTCAATCAGACAATGCGCTGGTGGCCGGACCAAAGTCCGGCCGCGCAGTCGCATTTTCAGTTAAATGGACCCAACGCTTCGTAAGATTTGGACTTACAGAGAGCGCTGGATCGTCTCGATGCGGTAACACTCGATCACGTCGCCGACGCGCATGTCGCCGTAGTTCTCGAACGCCATGCCACACTCCTGGCCGGCGACCACTTCCTTCACTTCATCCTTGAAGCGCTTCAGCGTCGACAGCTTGCCTTCGTGCACCACCACGTTGTCGCGGATCAGGCGAACATTGGCGCCGCGTTCCACGGTGCCGTCGGTGACGCGGCAACCCGCGACCTTGCCGACCTTGGAAATGTTGAACACTTCCAGGATCTGCGCGTTGCCCAGCATGGTTTCGCGCAGCGTGGGCGCGAGCAGGCCGGACATCGCCTTTTTGATGTCATCCACGAGGTCGTAGATGATGTTGTAGTAGCGGATCTCGATGCCGTTGCGCTTGGCCGCGGCCGCCGCTTCCTTGTTGGCGCGGACCGAGAAGCCGATGATCGCGGCGTTGAAGCCTTCCGCCAGCGTGACGTCGGACTCCGAAATGCCGCCGACGCCGGCATGCAGGATGCGGGCGGCGACCTCGTCGGTGCCGAGCTTCTCGAGCGAGCCCAGGATCGCTTCCAGCGAGCCCTGCACGTCGGCCTTGACGATCAGCGGGAACTCCTTGCGGCCCGCGGTCTTGAGCTGCGACATCATCTGCTCGAGCGAGCCGCGCATGCCGGAAATCGAGGCAGCCGCGTTCTCGCGCTTCTGGTGCGCGCGGTAGCTCGTGACCTGGCGGGCGCGGGCTTCGTTCTCGACAACGGCGAGACGGTCGCCGGCTTCCGGCGGACCGTTGAAGCCGAGCACCTCGACCGGCACGGACGGACCGGCCTCTTCGAGATTCTCGCCCTGGTCGGAGATCAAGGCGCGGACGCGGCCCATTTCGGCGCCGGCCACGATGATGTCGCCGATGCGCAGCGTGCCGCGCTGCACCAGCACGGTCGCGACCGGACCACGGCCGCGATCGAGCTTGGCTTCGATCACGGTGCCTTCCGCCGGACGCTGCGAATTGGTCTTCAGGTCGAGGATTTCGGCCTGCAGCGCGATCATCTCGAGCAGCCGGTCGAGATTGGTCTTGTTCTTGGCCGAGACCTCGACGTCCACGACGTCGCCGCCGAGCGATTCGACCTGCACCTCGTGCTGGAGCAATTCGGTGCGCACGCGCTCGGGGCGCGCGTCGGGCTTATCGATCTTGTTGATCGCCACGATCATCGGCACCTTGGCCGCCTTGGCGTGGTTGATCGCTTCGATCGTCTGCGGCATCACGCCGTCGTCGGCCGCGACCACCAGCACGACGATGTCGGTGACCTTTGCGCCGCGGGCGCGCATCGCGGTGAACGCGGCGTGGCCGGGCGTGTCGATAAAGGTGATCTTGGTGCCGCTCTCGGGCGACAGCACCTGATAGGCGCCGATATGCTGGGTGATGCCGCCGGCTTCGCCCGACACCACGTTGGCATGGCGCAGCGCGTCGAGCAGCGAGGTCTTGCCGTGGTCGACGTGGCCCATGACGGTGACCACGGGCGAACGCGGCTCGGTGTCGGTGGAATCGTCGACGACGTCGAACAGGCCTTCTTCCACGTCGGACGCGGCGACGCGCTTGACGGTGTGGCCGAGTTCTTCGGCGATCAGCTGTGCGGTGTCGGCATCGATCACGTCGGTGATCTTGTGCATCGCGCCCTGCTTCATCAGCATGCGGATGACGTCGACCGCGCGCTCCGACATCCGGTTCGCGAGTTCCTGGATCGCGATCGCTTCCGGAATGACGACTTCGCGGATCAGCTTTTCCTTCTGCTCGTTTGCGGCGTGACCCTTCAGGCGCTGGGTACGGCGGCGGAACGAGGCGATCGAGCGCTCGCGCACGTCATCGGCGTTGAGCGCGGTGACGACGGTCAGGCGTCCGCGCTGCTTCTGCGGGCCGGGCTTGTGAGTGGTCTTCGGGGCCGCGACGGGACGCACGGCGCCGCCGGGGCGGCGCACCAGGCGCGGACCTTCGTCCTCGTCCGCCTCGGCGGCAACGGCCGGCGGCCGCCCCGGGGCAGCAGGCGTGCGCGCAGCAGGCGTCGTGGTCGTTGTCGGGCGGGCTGCGCCGGGCGCACGGGCGGCCGGAGCAGACGCAGTTCCGGCTCCGGCAGGCTTGGCGGGAGCGGCGACGGGTGCCGCACCGGGCTTGGCCTCGCCTTCGCCAAAGCGGCGCTTGGCCTCGACCTCGGCCTTGCGCTTGGCCTCTTCCTCGTGGCGATGGCGTTCCTCTTCCGCCTTGCGGCGGGCCTCGGCGGCCTCGCGCTCGGCCTTCTCGGCAGCCTCGCGGACGGCGCGGCGCTTGGCTTCCTCTTCGGCCTGGCGGCGTTCTTCGATGTCGCGCTGACGGGCGTCGGCCAGCGCGCTGGCACGCGCGGAACGCTCGTCCTCGGTCAAGGTCGGCAGCACCACGCCGGAGCGGGTGTTACGCTGTTGCTGGCCGGGAGGCGGGCCCGAGGGGCGGCCGAGCGGCGGCCTGGCGGCGGGCGCCGCCGGCTTTGCAACCACGGGTTCCGGCGCATGCGCCTCGCCGGGGCCATCGCCACCGACGCGGCGCTTGCCGCGCTTCTCGACCACGACCTGCTTGGTCCGGCCGTGGCTGAAGCTCTGGCGCACGGTGCCCGTCTCGACGCGCGGCTTCAGCGACAACGTCTTGCTCGGGACACTCAAAGTCTTGTCGCCAGGGGTCTTGGTATCAACCATTCAGCAGTCCTAATCTCGTTTCGCTGTGCGTTTGCCGCACAAATCCTTCAACGTGTCGTCGTTTGCTGAGCATGACCGGTCGGAAAGACGGCGTCCGCCTTCCCGGATCACGCTCTGGAATTTCTGGCCGCTTCGGCGGTCTTGTCGTCGTCGGCCATCCGGTATCGGACCAGCATCTGGCAGCGCGACAGGAACGTCTTGCTCGCTGGGCCCGCGAGCAGCGCAGCATGTATCACATTTGACCGCCCAAGTGCCAAATCCAATTCTTCCGACGTCAAAACATTGACGACGGGGATTACCGGCGATTCACCACGTTTTTCGCCCCTTTGCCTCACGATCGCGTCCAATTTGCGGATTCCGTCCGCTGCGCCGTCGGAAGCGTGGATCAGGGCTGCAGTTTCGTTCCGGTTGAGTGCGTCCTCGACCTTGCCGAAGCCCGAAACGACCTGACCGGCCTTGGCGGCCATTGCCAGGGCCTCGGTGACGCTGCGCACCAGGAGGGTGTCGGTGTCGGTGGGGAGGGTCGGCGCGACGCGGACGTCGCGCTTGAATCCCTTGCTAAATTGGTGACGGCGGACCGCTTCCGCAACGCTGCGCCGCGATGCGGAAACCCATAGTCCGCGGCCGGGCAGCTTGCGCTTGAGATCCGGGATCACCTCGCCCGTGGGCGCAATGACGAACCGGATCAGCTCGTCGATCGGACGCACCTCGCGGCTGACCGCGCACATCCGCGTGGTCGCGGACTTCTGCGTCCGCGGCCCATCGTCGAGATCGGGGTCAGCCTGAGCCAGCATCCGTCGGGCATCTCCTTACGAAGCCGTCGTTTCTGCTTCGGCGGCCTCGGCCTCCTCGGCAGGCTTGGCGAGGTCGGCCTCGGTGATCCAGCCGGCCTTCAGACGGGCCTGCATGATCATGGCCTCGGCCTCGTCGCGCGAGATCTCGATGCCGTCGAGGAACCCGGCATGCTTGGTCGGCTCGCCGCCTTCCTTGCGCTCGGTCCAGCCGACCAGATCGTCGGTGGCGCAGCCGGCGAGATCCTCGACCGTCTTGACGTCGTTCTCGCCGAGCTTCACCAGCATCTTGCCGGTGATGCCGGGCACGTCCTTCATGGCGTCCTCGACGCCGAGTTCCTTGCGCTTGGCTTCCAGTTCCGCCTCGAGCTGTTCCAGATACTCGCGGGCGCGGGTCTGCAGCTCGTTGGCGGTCTCCTCGTCGAAACCCTCGATGCCGGCGAGTTCCTTGACGTCGACCAGCGCGAGTTCCTCGACCGAGGTGAAGCCTTCGGAGGCGAGCAGCTGGCCGACCACCTCGTCGACATTGAGCGCTTCCATGAACACGCGGGTCGAGTTCTCGAAGTCGGCCTGGCGGCGCTCCGACTCTTCCTGCTCGGTCAGGATGTCGATGTCCCAGCCGGTCAGCTGCGAGGCGAGGCGGACGTTCTGGCCGCGGCGGCCGATCGCCAGCGACAGCTGGTTGTTGGTGTCGGGAACCACGACCTCGATGCGCTCGCGGTCCTCGTCGATCACGACCTTGGCGACTTCAGCCGGCGCCAGCGCGTTGACGACGAAGGTCGCGATGTCGGGCGACCACGGGATGATGTCGATCTTCTCGCCCTGCAGCTCGTTCACCACGGCCTGCACGCGCGAGCCGCGCATGCCGACGCAGGCGCCGACCGGGTCGACCGAGGAATCGCGCGAGATCACGCCGATCTTGGCGCGCGAGCCCGGATCGCGGGCGACCGCCTTGATCTCGACGATGCCGTCATAGATCTCCGGCACTTCCTGCGCGAACAGCTTCGCCATGAACTGCGGATGGGTGCGCGACAGGAAGATCTGCGGACCACGCGTCTCGCGGCGGACGTCGAAGATATAGGCGCGGACGCGATCGCCGTTGCGGAACACCTCGCGCGGCAGCATCTCGTCGCGGCGCACGATCGCTTCGCCGCGGCCGAGGTCGACGATCACGCTGCCATATTCGACGCGCTTGACGATGCCGTTGACGATGTCGCCGATGCGGTCCTTGAATTCCTGATACTGCCGGTCGCGCTCGGCCTCGCGCACCTTCTGCACGATCACCTGCTTGGCCGACTGCGCGGCGATGCGGCCATATTCCAGCGGCGGCAGCGTGTCGGCGATGGTGTCGCCGACCTGGGCGCCCGGATTGGCGCGCTGCGCGTCGTGCAGCGAAATCTGGTTGGAGGAGTTTTCGACGACGTCGACCACCAGCATGTGGCGGGTCAGCCGCAGCTCGCCCTTCTTGGCGTCGATCTCGGCATGGACGTCGGTCTCGCTGCCGTAGCGGGCACGCGCGGCCTTGGCGATGGCGTCTTCCATCGCCGCGATCACGATGGAGCGGTCGATCGACTTTTCGCGCGCAACTGCGTCTGCGATCTGCAGCAGTTCGAGTTTGTTGGCGCTGACTGCCATGGCTTAGTCTCCTTCGGATGGATCGATCTCGCCACGGCGCGCGCGCTCGGCCGCCAGGCGGTGCTTTTTGGTGTTGGTCGGGGCCGGCTTCTTGCCGGGCATGTGAGCAGGCTTGTCACCAGGCTTGGGTTTCGGCTTCTGGCTCTTCGCCGGATCGCTCTTCTTGGCGTGGGCCGGTTGCGGCGGCGCGAGGCCGAGCTCGCGGCGCAGCTCGCGCTCGGCGGCCTTGCCGCGGCGCATCGATTCCTCGATCAGCTCGTCGGTCAGGACCAGCCGCGCGTCCGAGATGTCCTCCATCACCAGGAGAACCTCGGCGTCCTCGTCGGGACGCGGATCGTCGCGCCTGATGCGCACCGCATCGCCCTCGACGCCGGCAAGCAGGCCGCGGAACCGCTTGCGGCCCTGATGCGCCACCGCCATCTCGATCTTCACGAGATGCCCGGTATAGCGCTCGAAGTCGGAGCGGCGCACCAGCGGGCGGTCGATGCCGGGCGAGGAGATTTCCAGCCGGTAGGCGCGCTCGATCGGGTCGGCGACATCGAGCACCGGCGACAGCGCGCGCGAGATCGCCTCGCAATCCTCGAGCTGCATCGAGCCGTCGGGCCGCTCCGCCATGATCTGCACGGTGCAGCCGGCGTCGCCCGAGACCTTGATGCGCACCAGACGATAGCCCATGCCCTGCAACACCGGGACCGCGACCGCGGCGACGCGCGCCGCAACCCCGGGCTCGACGACGAGACGCGGCTCGGCGAGCAGTTCGGTGTCCACGGACGTGGCGGTCGGTTCGGTCATATCCAGTGTCAAAGTCTGTCTAAGGTCTAAAGGCTGCTGAGGTCTGTTGTGTTGTTCAGATGGCCTTAAGGGGCCGCTAACGCTACCCAAACGGGACCCGGCCTCGCTGGGTCCCGTCAGGTAATAAAAAAGAGCGGGTCCCGGGGGGCCCACTCTCCTACGCGATCGTATGAGATACCATAAGTTGCGCTGGATATAGCTCTTTTGCCCGGGTCCGGCAAGGCCCCAGGGTCCGGCGGGAGGCGATTTTACGGCTCCCCGGATGCCGGATCGATCTAACCCTCCGTTTACGAACGGGACCATAGATTGCCGAAAATCGGCAGAAGTCGCCGGTTGGACAAGGCTCATGACGACAGCCCCCGCGCTGATTCCGGAACTCGACGACATCGTTCGCCGCGGCGACCCCAAGCGCCGCGCCGAGGCCGCGCGGCGGCTCGGCGAGCTGTTCCTGCAGGGCGCCGCGAGCTTCCGCCCCGACCATATCGACCTGTTCGACGGGGTGCTGACCAGCCTGGTGCCGCATGCCGAGCTTGCTGCGCGGATCGATCTCGCCGAACGGCTCGCGCCGCTCGGCAACGCGCCGCGCCATCTGGTCGGGCAGCTCGCGCGCGACGACGAGGTCGCGATCGCGGGGCCGCTGCTGCGCCGATCGCCGGTGATTGACGAAAAGCTGCTGGTCGAGATCGCCAATGCCAAGGGCCAGGGCCATCTGCTCGCGATGGCCGAGCGGCCGAAGCTCTCGACCGCGCTGACTGACGTCCTTGTCCGCCGCGGCGATCGCGATGTGATCCGATGCGCGGCCGGCAATGCCGGCGCCGCGTTCTCGGATGCGTCCTTCGCGACGCTGGTGCGGCGCGCCGGCCAGGACGGCGTGCTGACGCTGCGGATCGGCCGCCGCGACGATCTTCCGCCCGAACATCTGAAGAGCCTGCTCGCCGGCTCGATCGACGTGATCCGCCGCCGTCTGCATGCCGTCGCCAAGCCGGAGCGCCAGGCCGAGATCAAGCTGGCGATGAACGAGATCGAGGGCGTGATCGTTCAGGTCGAGGGCCGCGATTTCACGGCTGCGCAGCGCGCCATCCTGGCGCTGCATCGCGCCGGCGAATTGAACGAGGCCGCGGTGGCCGGCTTCGCAAAGGCCTTCAAATATGAGGAATGCGTGGCCGCGCTTGCCGCGATGGCCGGCGTGAAAATCGTCACGCTCGATCGCCTGATCTCCGGCGACCGTTACGATCCGATCCTGATCGCCAGCAAGACGATCGGCTTCGAATGGCCCACCGTGCGCGCCCTGATCCTGATGCGGCTCGGGCCGAACCGCGTGCCGTCTCCTGCCGATATCGAAGGTGCGCGGGTGAATTTCGTGCGCCTGATGCCGTCAACGGCGCAGCGCGTCGTGGAGTTCTGGAAGTCGCGCTAGTTCACGCTAACAGCTCTTGGCTCCGTCATCCTGAGGAGCGCCGCAGGCGCGTCTCGAAGGATGCGCGGCCACAGTCGGGCTGTCGACCCTTCGAGACGCGCGTTCCGCGCTCCTCAGGGTGACGGACTAGAGTCGTTCCGCTATGCTTTCCGCAAGGCGCGACACAGCGCCAACGGGGAGATCACCATGCTGACGGACGCCGACATCCAATCGCACGCCGCGCGGATCCGCGACGACGGATACACCGTGATCGAGCGCGCCGCCTCGCCCGATTTGGTCGAGGGGTTGAAGGCGGCGGTGCTGAGAATCGAGCGCGAGCACAATCTCGCACCTGCCAGGACGTCGTTCGAAGGCTTCAAGACGCTGCGCATCAACAACCTCCTGACCTATGACGATCTGTTCTGGGAGGTGCCGCTGCATGACAATGTGCTGCCGGTGGTCGAACGCGTGCTGGACAGGGAATGCCTGCTCTCGTCGTTCTGCTCGCTGGTGCTCGGCCCCGGCCAGGAGGCGCAGCCGATTCACGAAGACACCCAATTGATCCCGCTGCCGCGGCCGCACATTCCGATCACCATCAATGCGATCTGGGCGCTGTCCGATTTCCGCGAGGATAACGGCGCGACGCGGATCATTCCGCGCAGCCACAAATTCGATTCGTCGCCCGAATACGGCAAGGAGTACGATGCGGTCACCGCGACCATGCCGGCCGGCAGCGTGATGCTGTTCGACAGCGCGCTGTGGCATGGCGGCGGCGCCAACAGCAGCGACGCCAGGCGCTTTGCCTTCTCCTGCGCCTATTGCTGGGGCTGGATGCGGCAGCAGGAGAACCTGCAGCTCGGCATTCCGCGCGAGACCGCGGCCCGCTTTCCGCGCCGTTTGCAGGAATTGTGCGGCTACAGCGTCTACAAGGGCCAGTTCGGCCACATCGACAATCACGATCCGATCGAACTGCTCGGCCGCGAGCGCGGCAAGCGGATGGTGTGGGAGGCGACCGACGTCAGGAAGGCGCGGCTGGCGGAAGTGAAGGGATAGCCACCCGTCATTCCGGGGCGGCGCGATAGCGACGAACCCGGAATCTCGAGGTTCCGGGTTCGATGCTGCGCATCGCCCCGGAACGACGACACTAAGGCGTGCGTCGAAACCTCAAATACGCCGCCTTGCGCCCCTCGCGCTCGGCCTTGGCGCCGTAGCGCGTCATCGTGTAGTTCGGCCACGGCTGTTGCCAGTCGATCGCGCGCTCGGCGAGCCAGGCGAAGTCGGGCGAGCGCATCAGATGCGCCAGTGTCCAGGCGCAGTAGTCATCGATATCGCTGACGAAGCGGAATTCGCCGCCCGGCGGCAGCAGCCGCGTCATCGCAGCGACCGTCGCATCCTGCACGAAGCGCCGCTTCCAGTGCCGCCGCTTCGGCCAGGGATCGGGATGAATCAGGTCGATGCGCGCAAGCGAGCGCGTCGGCGCCCAGGCCAGCAGTTCGGCCGCGTCGCCGGCGAACAGGCGGATATTGCCGATATTCAGCGCCTCGATCTGGGTCAGGATCTTCGCCATGCCGTTGACATAGGGCTCGCAGCCGATGAAGCCGGTGGTCGGAAAGGCCTGCGCCTCCGCGATCAAATGCTCGCCGCCGCCGAAGCCGATCTCTAGCCTGACATTCCCGGTGCCGTCATCGAACAACTCGGTCAGCGCCTCGGGCGCGGGCGCCGAGATGTCGACGGCCAGATGCGGCAGCAGAGTGTCGATCAGGTCGGCCTGATGCGGGCGCAGCTTGTGGCCCTTGCGCCGTCCGAAGAACGAGCCGCGCGCATGCGCCATCGCGCCGTCGTCGGAGGAATCGCGATCGCCGCGGTCGCCTGGAGCCGGTGTCATCGCAGCGTTTGATAGAGGCGGTGGAGCAGCCGCGCGCGCGGCTCGATCGACGAGATGTAGAGCTGTTCGTAATGGGTGTGCGCGCCCTTGCCGTCGACGCCGAGGCCGTCGAGGGTCGCGGTGTGCGGGGCGGTGAAATTGCCGTCGGAGCCGCCGCCGGTGAACACATCCGCCGGCTCGAAGCCGAGCTCGGCGGCCAGCCCCTTGGCGTGCTCGTAGAGTGCGGCGCCGGCGTTGCTTTTCTCATAGGGCGGACGGTTCAATTCGCCCGATATCTTCACGCTGACGCCCTCGGTGCGTGAGGTGATCCCGAGGATCTTCGGCACCAATTCGTCGGCGTCGGCCATGGTCGGCACGCGCATGTCGACTTCCGCATAGGCCTCTTCGGCGATCACATTCGGCTTGGTGCCGCCGCGGACGACGCCGACATTGACGGTGACGCCGCGCTCGAGGTCGTTCATCGCCTCCAGCGCCTGGATCACATTGCCGAGTTCCCGGATCGCGCTGCGGCCGTCCTCGGGGCGCGTGCCGGCATGGGCCGGCGCGCCTTTGATGAACACGTCGAACCGCGCAACGCCCTTGCGTCCGGTGACGATCTTGCCGCCGTCGCGCGCCGGCTCCGTCACCAGCACGTATTTGGCCTTGCGGCCCTCGGCCTCGATCAGCGCCCGCGAGGTCGGGCTGCCGATCTCCTCGTCCGATACGTAGAGCTGGGTGATGCCGAGCGGCGGGCGCGCGCCGTCGGCGCAGGCCTGCCTGAATGCATGATAGGCGAGGTAGGCGCCGCCCTTCATGTCGTAGATGCCGGGGCCGAAAGCGCTGTCGCCGTCGACCCTGAATGGTAACCGTTCGATGAATCCCATCGGATGAACTGTGTCGAGATGGCTCAGCACCAGGATGCCCGGCGCGTCCTGGCCCCAGGACGAGCGCGTCACCAGGTGATCGCCGCAGCCGTCGCGTCCCGCGATGCGCTCCACCGTGGCCGGCAGGTCGCGATAGCCCGACGCGACGAGATCAGCCAGCTTGTTGACCTGGTCGGGCCGCTCCGTCGGAGATTCGATCTCGACCCAGCGGCGGATGCCGTCGAGAATCGCGGCGGTTTCGAACGGATTGCTGGACATGCTGTTGTCGTCGCCTGTGAATTCGCTTTGTCATTGCGCGCACGCGCCAAAGCATGATCCGAAATCATGCTCAAACGAGGCGCTAAAGCGCGATGATGCTCAAGCTGAGCTCATCGCGTTAGCGTACGCCGGAATGGCATATTCCAGATTTGACGATCGCTCAAACGGATATGGCTGAATCAGACCTGCTCGGCCGCCTCGCGCGCCGCGATCTGCTCGACCAGTTCGACGATGCTGCGGCGGAGCTTGGCGTCCGCAATCCGCGTGAAGGCGCGGGTCAGGGCCAGGCCCTCGGCGGTTGCCAGAAAATCGGAGACATAGGTCGGCGAGGCGCCCTCGCTGAAGCCGTCGGCGGTCTTGACCCCACTCGGGCCGCCGTCGAACAGGAAAGAAACCGGCACCTGCAGGATTTCGGAGATCTGCTGCAGCCGGCTGGCGCCGACGCGGTTGGTGCCCTTCTCGTATTTTTGCACCTGCTGGAACGTCAGGCCTAACGCCTCGCCCAGTTTCTCCTGGCTCATGCCGAGCATGATGCGTCGCATTCGGACGCGGCTGCCGACATATTTGTCAACAGGATTGGGCGCTTTGGTGGACATCTCCAACTCTCCTAAGGGATTGCGCGCCCGTGGATGAGGCAAGTTGGAAGTGGAGTATGCCTCAGGCGCCGGTGCCGTCAAATCCTGCAAGGAGGATCGGGACGAAATGCGGACAATTTGCGCAAAGGGGCTGACTTGGCTTGTGATTTCGCGTGGACCCGTACAATGCGAAGTGCACGGTCGATCTGTCAACTGGTGGAATCATACTGAGGTAAATTTCGACGTTTTTTCGGGTTCGCGACAACCGGCGATATGCGGTCGTCAGGGTTTTCGCCTCACAAACCGCCGCCGCAACACGAACGCCAGGGCTGTGATCACAATCACAGCGGCGGGGATGTTCCCGACACGCGCATAGATCGTCGGCGCGATGGCCGCCGGCAGGCCGGCATCGAGCACGCCTTCGATGCCGAGCCCGAGTTGTGCAACGATCCGGCCGACGGGGTCGATGACGGCCGAGATGCCCGTATTTGCGGCGCGGACCATCGGCAGGCCTTCCTCGATGGTGCGCAGCCGGGCCTGTTGCAGGTGCTGGTAAGGGCCGGTCGAGATTCCGAACCATCCGTCATTGGTGACATTGACGATCCAGCCGGGACGGTCGTCGCGGCTTACGACATTGCCGGGAAAGATCGCCTCGTAGCAGATCAGGGGCAGGGCGCGCGGTGCATTCGGAATATCGAGCGTACGGCGGATCGTGCCCGGAATGTAGCCGCCCTGCACCTTGGTGAGCTGCACGAAGCCGACCTTCTCCATCCAGTCCTGGAACGGCAGATATTCTCCGAACGGGACAAGATGCAGCTTGTCGTAGACCGCGAGCACGCTGCCGTCATGGTCGATGACGTAGATGGAATTATAGGCGCGCGTCACGCGGACGCCGGGCGGCAGATCGGGCGCGCGCACCGAACCGGTGATCAGTACGGTTCCCTTCGGTAGCAGGTCGGCGATCTGCGCCATCGCGTCGGCTTCCTTGGTCAGGAAGAACGGAAACGCGGATTCCGGCCAGATCAGGATGGTGGCATCCTTCACGCCGGTGGCGTGCGGCCCGGAGGCGCGATCCGACAAAGTGAGATATTTCTGCATCACCGCCGCCTTGGCGGAGTAGTTGAACTTGGCGTCCTGCTGCAAATCGGGCTGCATGAGGCGCAGCTTGACGCCGTCGACCATCCTGGTCGGCTGCTGCGCGAGGCGGACCACGCCGAACGCCAGCATCGCTGCCAGCACCAGCACCGCCGCCACCGGCGCGCGCCACGGCTTGCGGCCGCGCGAGGCGCCGTCGATCAACACGGCCGGGCTTGCGAAGATCGCGACGGCCAGGAACGTCATGCCCCACAGCCCGATCAGCGACGCGGTCTGGGCCAGCGCAAGCGGCTCGGTCAGTGCGTAGCCGAACCCATTCCACGGAAAGCCGCTGAGGAGATGGCCGCGCAGCCATTCCGAAATCGTCAGGCTGACCGCGAGCGCCAGCACGCGCGAGGCGTCGCGCGGCCAGATCAGCCGCGCCAGCGCGAAGCCGAACGCAGTGAACAAAGCGAGATAGGCAGGCAGGCCGAGCACCGCGAACGGCGTCAGCCAGGCGAAGGTGTCCGCATCGACGAAGAAGGCGTAGCCGATCCAGTACAGGCCCGGCACGAAATAGCCGAGGCCGAACCAGAACCCGGACAGCGCCGCGGCGGGCAGACCGCGCCAGCGGCCGGCCGCACTGCCGTCGATCAGCCAGACCGCGATGGAAAAGGTGAGAAACAGAACCGGCCAGGCGTTGAACGGCGCCATCGCCAGCGCAGACAGCGCGCCGGCCGTGAGCGCGAGGACGGCGCGTTTCCATCCCCAGGTCAGGATGATTGCAAGGCCGATCGATCGGAGCTTGTCGGACAGCCTCACTGCGGACCGGCTCCCTCGCCGGGCGGCGGCATGTTGTCGTTCGCCTGCGGGTTTCCGGAGTCCGGCGCCTGCTCGCGGCGCCGCTCGCGCTCCTTGCGCGGCGTCGGCCGTTCCTTGCGCGCGGTGATGCGCACGCGCTTGACCCGCCGCGGATCGGCGTCGAGCACCTCGACTTCGTAATTGCCGGGTCCCGAAATCACCTCGCCGCGCACCGGCAGGCGCCCGACGAACGATACGAGGTAGCCGCCGAGCGTCTCGACCTCCTCGCCGGCGTCGCCGATCACGAAGTCCTCGCCGATCACCGAGCGGACATCGTCGAGGCTGGCGCGCGCATCGGCGATGAAGGAGTTGTCCGGCTGGCGAACGATGGACGGCGGCTCGTCGGAATCGTGTTCGTCGTCGATCTCGCCGACGATCTGCTCGACGATATCCTCGATCGACACCAGCCCGTCGGTGCCGCCATATTCGTCGACCACCAGCGCGAGATGGATCCGCGAGGCCTGCATCTGCGCCAGCAGGTCAATCGCGCGCATCGATGGCGGGATATAGAGCAGCTTGCGGATGATATTGGCTTCCGACAGCGGCAGTGCGAGATCGACGCTGCGCAGATCGAGCCCGGCCGGGAACGGCTTCTTGCGCTTCGTCTTGGTCGCGTCGGTGACGCGGGCCTTCGCGGTCATGAAGGCGAGCAGGTCGCGGATGTGCACCATGCCCTCGGGGTCGTCGAGGGTTTCGTTGTAGACGACGAGCCGCGAATGCGCCGCGCTCTCGAACAGGCTCATCAATTCGCCGAGCGGAATGTCGCGCTTGACCGCGACGATGTCGGCGCGGTGCACCATGACGTCGGCGATCCGCCGCTCGTTCAGCGACAGGATGTTGCGCAGCATGGTGCGCTCGATCGCCGAGAAGCCGACATCGTCGGGCGTCGAGGCGTCGAGCACCACCTGTAGGTCGTCGCGCACCGAGCCGGCCTTCCAGCCGAACAACGTGCGGATCGCGCGCACCAGCCAGCCCTCGGCCGCCGGGCGCTGCACCTCGCCCTCGTGCACCACGGCGGGCAGGTTGCTCACGTTGCGCGGGTTGTCGTGGGTCGGTTCGGAATCCGGCATGTCAGGCGATCCGATCCGCATAGGGGTCGGGAATGCCGAGGGAAGAGAGGATCTCGCGCTCGAGCGCCTCCATGTCCTCGGCATCGTCGTCGTTCTCGTGGTCGTAACCGATCAGGTGCAGGAAGCCATGCACCGCGAGATGGCTCAAATGGTGGTCGAACGGTTTCTGCTCTTCATCGGCTTCCCGCCGCGTCGTCTCATAGGCGATCGCGATATCGCCGAGCATGCGTGGGGCATCGTCGGGTCCGCCGGCGCCTTCTGGCTGCAGCGCCGGAAACGACAGCACATTGGTCGGCTTGTCGATGCTGCGCCAGTTGGCGTTCAGGGTGCGGATACCGGCGTCGTCGGTCAGCATCACCGCAAGCTCGGCATCGGCGACACCGGCATCGGCGATTTCGGCGGCAGCCTCGATGGCGCGATGGATCACCGCGTCGGCATTGGGCTCGGCCTGCCAGCATTCGGCGGTGACGAGAACCTCGGTTGCAGGAAAAGCAGACACGTTGGTTTCAAAATCTGCGTTATGGCCGGATCCCGCACCGTGCGGGCTCGCGGCCGAAGCTATTGGTCTCAAGATCTGGCGTTTGCCGGCTTTTGCGGCAATCCCTCATAGGCGGCCACGATGCGCGCCACCAACTCATGGCGGATGACGTCCTCGGCCTTGAAATGCACCTGCGCGATGCCCTCGACGCCGTCGAGCAGCTTCACGGCTTCCGTGAGCCCCGAGGCCTGGCCGTGCGGCAGGTCGATCTGCGACGGGTCGCCGGTGACGATCATCCGGCTGTTCTCGCCGAGACGCGTCAAAAACATCTTCATCTGCATCGTCGTGGTGTTCTGCGCCTCGTCGAGGATGATGGCGGCATTGGTCAGGGTGCGGCCGCGCATGAAGGCGAGCGGAGCGATCTCGATCTCGTTGCCCTGCAGCGCGCGCTCGACGACGCGGGCGTCCATCAGATCGTACAGCGCGTCATAGATCGGGCGCAGATACGGATCGACCTTCTCCTTGAGGTCGCCGGGCAGGAAGCCGAGCCGCTCGCCGGCTTCCACCGCGGGCCGCGTCAGGATGATGCGATCGACCTCTTTGCGCTCGAACAACTGCGCGGCATGGGCGACCGCGAGCCAGGTCTTGCCGGTGCCGGCCGGGCCGATGCCGAACACCAGCTCATGCCGCTTCAGCGCGCGGATGTAGGAATCCTGCGCCGCGGTGCGGGCGCGCACCGGACGCTTGCGCAGATTGATGGTCTCGAAGGTCGGCTTGGCGGTCTTGTTGTCGAATTCGAACAGCGAGCCCTGCGCGATCACGGCGCGGATCGCGCCTTCGACCTCGCCCTGATCGAGGTCGTGTCCTTCGACGGCCTGCGCGTAGAGCGTCTCCAGCACGCGCCGCGCCGCGTCACAGCCGTCGCGGGAGCCTGCGATGGTGAGATGATTGCCGCGGGAATCGACCACGACGCCGAGCCGCCGCTCTATCAGCGCCAGATTTTGTCCGTAGGGGCCGACCAGCGCGGATGCCGCGCGGTTGTCGTCGAAATCGATGACGACCTGAGTTTCAGGGGGCCGGGTCTCGGGTGGCATTTGCATGTCGCGGTCAGGTTTGCGGCTGGGAGCGAGCGAAGACGAATCCGATGCGCTTTTGGGCAAGGATTTCAGGCTCCAATGGTCTGCGAAATGAGGCCGGGCGCGGATCGCGGCGCGAGTTCGCCGATCAGGCTGTAGCGCTCGAGGCTGTCGATCCTCACCGGGAGGACCTGGCCGATGATGTCGGGCGATGCCATCACATGGGCGGGCTGCAGATAGGCGGTGCGGCCGACGATCTGGCCCGGATTGCGCGCGGCGCGCTCGAACAGCACATCGACCGTTGTGCCAATCGCAGCCCCGTTGAAGGCCGATTGCTGGCTGTCGATCAATTCCTGAAGCCGCCCCAAGCGTTCGTCCATCTCGGCTGCTGACACTGTCTCCCGCATCTCCGCCGCCGGCGTGCCCGGCCGTGGCGAATACTTGAATGAATACGCCGCAGCGTATCCGATTTGCGTGACAAGCGCGAGGGTGGCGGAAAATTCTTCCGCGGTCTCTCCGGGGAAGCCCACGATAAAATCTGATGAAAAAGCAATGTCTTGCCGTGCGGCGCGGAACCGGTCGATGACGCGCCGGTAGTCATCGGCGGTATGTTTGCGGTTCATGGCGGCAAGGATCCGGTCCGACCCCGATTGCACCGGCAGGTGCACGAACGGCATCAGTTCGGGCAAATCGCGATGGGCCGCGATCAGGGCGTCGTCGACGTCGCGCGGATGGCTGGTCGAATAGCGCAGCCGCGTGACGCCTGGGATTGCGGCGAGCCGTTGCAACAATTTGCCGAGTGGCCAGACGCGGCCGTCGGGGCCTTCGCCGTGATAGGCGTTGACGTTCTGTCCGATCAGCGTGAATTCGCGCACGCCATTGTCGGTGAGCTGCTTCACATCGTCGATGATCCTGGCGACCGCACGCGAGACTTCCGCGCCGCGCGTGTAAGGCACCACGCAGAAGGTGCAGAACTTGTCGCAGCCTTCCTGCACCGTGACGAAGGCGGAGATGCCGCGGGCGCGGATCGCATCCGGCTTCGGCTGCGGCAGGAAGCCGAACTTGTCCTCGACCGGGAATTCCGTTTCCAGCGCGCGGCCGTTTTGTTTGGCGCGCTTCAAGAGCTCGGGCAGATGATGATAGCTCTGCGGCCCGACCACGATGTCGACGGTCGGCGCGCGATGGATGATCTCGGCGCCTTCGGCCTGCGCGACGCAGCCGGCGACCGCGATCTTCATCTCGCGGCCCGCCCGCGCGGCCTCGTCCTTGGCGACGCGCAGCCGCCCGAGCTCGGAATAGACTTTCTCCGATGCCTTCTCGCGGATGTGGCAGGTGTTGAGGATCACGAGGTCGGCGTCTTCGGCGCTCGCGGTCTCGACAAAGCCCTCGCCGGCCAGCGTGTCCGCCATGCGTTGCGCATCGTAGACATTCATCTGGCAGCCATAGGACTTGATGTGCAGCTTGCGCGGCGTCGTCATGGAACCCTGAGAGCGAAAAATGGAAACGGCGCCATCGGGGCGCCGAGGCTGAAATATAGCTTAAACCGGCGAAAATCCAGCCGTCCCGCCCGTCATTCCGGGATGGTCCGAAGGACCAGACCCGGAATCTCGAGATTCCGGGTTCGATGCTGCCGCATCGCCCCGGAATGACCCTCCAGGGATCAGCCGGCGAGCGCTCTGGCACCCACCCGCGCGATCAAATCGGGCAATTGCCGCATATCGGCGAAGGTTACGGCCGCGCCGGCCTGGCGCAGCATACCCTCATGTTCCGCGGTGCAGTGGCTGCCGCCGTAAAAACCGAGCACGGTCATCCCGGCGGCACGGGCGCCGGTGACGCCGGCCACGCTGTCCTCGATCACGACGCAACGCGCAGGGGTCACTCCCATCTGCGTGGCCGCGAACAGGAAGAGATCGGGCGCCGGCTTGCCGCGCTTGACCTGGGTGGCGGAGAAAATATGCGGCGCGAGCTGGTCGTAGAGCCCGGCGTAGGTCAGGCCGTGATGGATCTTTTCCGGCGTGCCGCTGGAGGCCACGCATTTCGGCAGATCGAGCGCAGCGATCGCCTCGCCGACATGCGCGATGGCGCTGAGATCGTCGGCATAGAAACTGAGCGTTGCGTGCTTGACCTCGGCCTCGAAGGTCTCGGGCAGCGCGCGGCCGATCTCGCTCTCGACGATCCGCCGCGCCTCGCGGTCGGACACGCCGAGGAAGCGCTTCAGCACGCCATCAGGCGTAATCGGAAAGCCGTGCCGCGTCAGCGTTTCCGCATGCGCGCGACAGGAGATCACCTCGCTATCGACCAGCACGCCGTCGCAATCGAAGATGACGAGATCGAAACTCACCCGGCTTACGACTTGCTGTCTTCGTCGAGCGGGACGCAATACAGCTCGAGACGATGATCGACCAGCTTGTAGCCGAGCTTGCGCGCGATCTCGGCCTGCAGCTTCTCGATTTCCTCGGAGGTGAACTCGATCACCTTGCCGTCGCGCAGATTGATCAGATGGTCGTGATGACTCTCGGGCATCTGCTCGTAGCGCGCGCGGCCCTCGCGGAAGTCGTGACGCTCGATGATGCCGGCATCCTCGAACAGCTTGACGGTGCGATAGACGGTCGAGATCGAGATCTTGTCGTCGACCGCCACGCAGCGGCGATAAAGCTCTTCGACGTCGGGGTGATCCATGGCCTCCGCCAGCACCCGCGCGATCACGCGGCGCTGTTCGGTCATGCGCATGCCGGTCGCGGCGCAGCGCGCCTCGATGCCGGTATTCTTCTGCGCAGGCGTGATTTTCACCGTGGTCATGGGTTTCGGGCCGTATTCTTCAAGCCTTGGGTGGCAGAGCAGGGCGCTGTTCTGCCATCGCGCCGATGTTACGACAAGTCGCGCCGCATCAGAAGCGCGTTCAAATGTTCCCCGCCGGGCTGCTTGTAATAGCGTTCGCGGCGGCCGATCACGCCGAATCCGGCCCTTTCATAGAGGCGTCGTGCCGGCTGATTGTTCTCTTCCACCTCGAGGAAGATGGTGCGGATGCCGCGGCCGGCAAGATGGCCGAGATGGGTCAGCAGCAGGTCGCGCGACAGGCCGCGCCCGCGCTGATTGGAATCGATCGCAATCGACAGGATTTCGGCTTCGTCCGCCGCCATCCGTGACACGGCAAAGCCGATCACGTTGCGTCCCTGCCGCAGCCGGTGCACCAGCGTGTTGCGCTCGGTCAGCATCGCCTCGAATTCGCCCTCGCCCCAGCCGCGATGAAACGACGCGCCGTGCAATTGCGCGAGCCGCGCCGCATCGCGCAGCGATGCGGGCTCGATCGCGGGCGGACCGCCGCCCCACCATCGTGACAGCCAGCCGATCATGTCGATCGCGGCGTGCTGATTTCGAGCCGGTCCTTCGGCGGCTTGGCGTCGGGCGCGCGCAGATAGAACGGCCGCGGCGGCGCGGTCTCAGGATCCACGGCCGCGCCGATCCAGGCGACCCAGGTAATATCGGGCGCGGGCTGCCGGTCGACCTTGACCGGCGGTGCGGCGTCGGCGGGCCAGCGCTCGGCGAGGATATTGGCGGCGTTGCCGACCAGATGCAGCGCGCCGTGTTGGGAAGCCTCGAGCGCTTCCGCGATCGGCGCCACCTTCGGCTTGATGATCGGGCTGCCGTCGCCGCCGACCAGCTGGAAATAGACGTGATCGTGCCGCGCATCGATCGCCGACAGGATCGCAGACGCGCCATTCTCGGCGACCACAGGCGCGGCGTAGGCGGCGAGCGTCGACAGTCCGACCACCGGCTTTTCCGCGGCCAGCGCCAAGCCGCGCGCCGCCGAGAGGCCGACGCGCAGGCCAGTGAAACTGCCGGGGCCGGTGGTGACGGCGATGCGGTCGAGCCCGGCAAAGCCGATGCCGCTCTCTTTCATCACCCGAGCGATCAGCGGCATCAGCGCCTCGGCATGGCCGCGCTGCATCGCCTGCGATTCAATGGCGATTGTATTGCCGGAGGTGGTGTCGAGCACCGCCGCGGAGCAGGCGTCGAGCGCCGTATCGATGGCGAGAATCATCATGGGAGGGCGAATAGCGAATAGGGAATGGCGAACAGGGGTCCAGCGGAGAATGCTATTCGCGATTCGCCACTCGCCATTCGCCGCTCCATCACATCGGCCGGACTTCCTGCACGTCGGGCACGAAGTGCCGGAGCAGGTTCTGGATGCCGTGTTGCAGGGTTGCGGTCGATGACGGGCAGCCGGCGCAGGAGCCCTTCATGTTGAGGTAGACGATGCCGTCCTTGAAGCCGCGGAAAGTGATGTCGCCGCCGTCATTGGCGACCGCGGGGCGCACGCGGGTCTCGATCAGGTCCTTGATCTGCTCGACCGTCTCGGCATCGGCCTCGTCGAAGAACTCGTCTTCCTCATCGCGCGCGTCGTCGCTGGCCGCGGTGCCGTCGGCGAGCAGCGGCGCGCCGGACATGTAGTGCTCCATGATGGCGCCGAGGATCGCGGGCTTGAGGTGCTGCCAGTCGCCGTCCGCCTTGGTCACGGTGATGAAGTCGCCGCCGTAGAACACGCCGGTGACGCCGGATACGGCGAACAGCCGTTCGGCGAGCGGCGAGCGCGCGGCGGATTCGGGCGAGGAGAATTCCATGGTGCCGCTGTCGAGCACCATGCGGCCCGGGATGAATTTCAGCGTGGCGGGATTGGGCGTGGCTTCGGTCTGAATGAACATCTGCTGTCTCCGGCGTCGCCGGTTCAAGGCCGGCGCGTTGGGTTCCATTATAGCGTTTTCGAGCGAAGTGACACCGGTTCGCGAAGAAAACGCGTCAAATCAAGGAGTCAGATGGCAACTAAAAAGCCCGCGATCAAGCCGCAAAACCGCGGTTCCAGGCGCCTACCCATGCCCGGAAGCGGGTCCGGGGCCGGTAACGGGCTAGGACAGGGCGTCCATCTCGGCGTCGGTCAGGCCGCCCGGCACGATGGTCACCGGGATCGGGAATGCCCCCATGGTCTTGGCCATGGTGGTGATGATCGGCCCGGGCCCCTCGGCGCCCGGATTGGCGGCCAGCACCAGCGCTGCGATATCGACGTCCTTGTCGATCACGTCGAGGATCTGCTCGATCGGGTCGCCCTCGCGAATCACCCGCTCCGGGGTGATCGCGGCGATGCCGTTGGCGCGGCCCGCGGCGCGGTCGAGCGCCTCGTTGGCGGCTTCCTCGGCCTCCGCGCGCATGATGTCGGCGACCCCGAGCCATTGCTGGTTCTGGTCCTCGGTCTCGATCACCCGCAGCATCACGACGCCGCCGCCGACCCGGATCGCCCACCGGCTGGCGTAATAGACCGCGCGGTCCCATTCCGCCGTGTCGTCAACGATGACGAGGCATTTCGGCTTGTGACCCGACTCGTAGCTTCGTCGCTGGGTGGTCATGCATGTCCCGGTGCTGAACCAAACCAACCCATGGTGCCATACTCCCTCGCCGTTTGGGAGAGGGAGCGCGCAGTTCCTGCCTTGTGTGTCAGCGCGGACGGATGAAGCCGACGATGTCCTTGGTGATGCGCATGGTCTCGTCGGCGATGCCGCGGGCGCGGTTGGCGCCGTCGGCGAGGACCGCGTCGACATGGCCGGGATCGGCGACCAGCTTCTTCATCTCGGAGGCGATCGGCGCCAGTTTTGCGACGCAAACCTCGACCAGCGCGTTCTTGAAGCTGGAGAACTGCCCGCCGCCGAACTGCGTCAGCACCTCCTGCTTGGAGATGCCGGCCAGCGCCGCGTAGATGCCGACCAGATTGTCCGCCTCGGGGCGGGTTTCGAGACCCTTCTCCTCCGACGGCAGCGGCTCCGGATCGGTCTTCGCCTTGCGGATCTTCTGCGCGATGGTGTCGGCGTCGTCGGTGAGGTTGATGCGCGAATTGTCCGACGCATCCGACTTCGACATCTTCTTGGTGCCGTCGCGCAGGCTCATCACCCGCGTCGCCGGCCCCGTGATCAGCGGCTCGGGCTGCGGGAAGAACAGGCCGTCGGCAAAGCCGTGACCACGAATTGAATCGCCGAAGTCATTGTTGAACTTCTGTGCGATATCCCGCGAGAGCTCCAGGTGCTGCTTCTGGTCCTCGCCGACCGGCACATGGGTCGCGCGGTAGAGCAGGATGTCGGCGGCCATCAGCACCGGATAGTCGTAGAGGCCGATGGAGGCGTTCTCGCGGTCCTTGCCGGCCTTCTCCTTGAACTGCGTCATGCGGTTCAGCCAGCCGATCCGCGCGACGCAGTTGAAGATCCAGGTCAGCTCGGCATGGCCGGCGATCTGGCTCTGGTTGAACACGATGTGCTTCTTGGCATCGATGCCCGCGGCGATGAAGGCCGCGGTGACCTCGCGGGTGTTGCGGGCGAGCTCGGCCGGGCCGCCCCAGACCTCGACGCCCTGCGTGATCGCATGCATGTCGACGACGCAATAGATGCAGTTGTGGGTCTGCTGCATCTTCACGAAGTTGACGATGGCGCCGAGGTAGTTGCCGAGGTGCAGATTGCCCGTCGGCTGGACGCCTGAGAAAACCCGTTCAACGAACGCCATGGTCTAATTCCCGGAAATGGCTAGTTTTGCCGCGTCGTTTGCCACTTAAGCTCCGCGCGCGCAAGTCACGCCGGGCGCCTTTGCCTGACGGCGTTAACCGCCTCGCGCCAGCCGGTGACGCCGAAAAGCTGCAAGAACAGCCCGTAACCGGCGATACCTGAGGCGATCAGCATGAGCAGGGAGGCTGCCTGCACGAAACCGTGGCTGCCGGCTGACGGCAGCGCGCCCTGCGCGAGCCAGAGCAGGGCGCCCATCGCGAGCGCCGCGGCCAGGATGCGCGGCAGCCGGCGGCGCGCATCGGCATCGATCGAGAAGCCGAAGGTCGCGGCCCCCTTGCGGATCAGTGCCAGTGCGTTGCTCCAGGCGCCGAGCGCGATGCCTGCGGCAATTCCGCTCGCACCGAAGATCTGGCCGAGCAGGAAGGCCGCCGCGATCGCCACCACGACCGCTTTCAGCGTCGCGAGCAGCGGCGTCAGCGTGTCCTCGCGCGCAAAGAATGCCGGCGACAGCGCCTTCACCAGCACATGCGCCGGCAAGGCCAGCGTCAGCCAGGTCAAGGCTTGCGCGGTTGCCGCGCTATCCTGGGCGGTGAACGCGCCGTGCTCGAACAGCATCCGCACGATCGGCTCGCTCAGCACCATCAGGCCGAGCGTCGCCGGCAGCGCCAGCCCGACCGCGAGTTCGAGGGCACGCGATTCCGCATGCGCGATCGCGCTGGATTCGCCGCTGCGCACGGCGCGCGTCATCTCCGGGATCAGCACGGTGCCCATGGCGACGCCGACAATGCCGAGCGGCAGCTCGAGCAGGCGGTTGGCGAAATAGAGCCAGGACACCGCCGATGGCGAGGTCGATGCGATCACCGCGCCTGCCACCATCAGCCATTGTGGCGCGCTGCTCGCGACCATGCCCGGGACCGCGCGGCCGAGAAAGCGGCGCATGTCAGGATCGAAGGACACGCTGAGCGGCGAAGCGAGTTTCGCGCCGCGCAGCGCCAGCATCGACAGTTGCAGGAAGCCGGCGATGCCGATCGTCGCCGCCATGACAATCGCGGCCTGCGCCGGCTCCTGCTGCCGCACCAGCAGCACGGCCATCACTGATATCAGCGCGATGTTGAACAACAGCGGCGAGAACGCGGTCAGCGCGAAGCGCCCCTGGGCGCTGAGCAGCGCCATCATCACGGTGACCGGACCGGCGAAGGCGAGATAGGGCAGCATCAGCCGTGCGTAGTCGACGGCGAATTGCAGTGTGTCGCGGCCGACGAACCCCGGCGCGATCGCCGCGATCACCAGCGGCATCAGCACGCCGATGACGAGCGCGGCCGCGATCACGGCGGCGCTGACGGTGCCGAGCACGCGGCCGGCAAAGGCGGTTGCCGCGTCCAAGCCGCCGGCATCGCGCGCCTTCAGCCAAGCCGGCACCAAAGCGGCATTCAGTCCACCCTCGGCCAGCAGCCGTCGCACCACATTCACAAGCTGGAACGCCGCCAGGAACGCATCCGCCACGGGTCCCGCGCCCAGCAGCGCCGCGATCGCGGAATCGCGCACGAAGCCGAGCAGTCGCGAGGCCAGCGTTCCCGAGGAGACCGTGAGGAAGGAGCGGAACATGAGGTCTGTATAGCAGTAGCGCGCTTTGCTGCCAGCGGCACTCCGTCAGCCCCGTCATCCTGAGGTGCGAGCGAGGCGAGCCTCGAAGGATGCATCGGCCACTAGTCGGGCCGTCCATCCTTCGAGGCTCGCCAAGAGGCTCGCACCTCAGGATGACGGGTTACAGGCGAGGGGATGACGGAACTAGCAGCAGCCCTTCCCTTGCTGCCCCGAGGCCGAACGTGATAGGCCGCCACTCTTGTTGGGTGGCGTTAACACAGGGCAGGTCTATGGCTGACGCAAAATACGACGTTCTTGGGATCGGCAACGCGATCTTCGACGTGCTGGTGCAGACCGACGAGGGGTTCCTTGCCCGTCACGGCATGACCAAGGGCTCGATGCAGCTGATCGACGAGGCGCGGGCCACCGCGATCTACGGCGATATGGGCGTGGCGACCGAGATGTCGGGCGGCTCGGCTGCCAACACCATCGTTGGCGTCGGCAGTCTCGGCGCCCGCGCCGCCTATGTCGGAAAGGTCAAGGACGACCAGATCGGCAAGCTCTACGTCCACGACATCCGCGCCGCCGGCGTCGCCTTCGACACTGCGCCGGCCAGGACCGGCCCGGCCACCGGCTGCTCCTACATCCTGGTGACGCCGGACGGCGAGCGCACCATGAACACCTATCTCGGCGCCGCGCAGGATCTGACGCCGGACGATATCGATCCAAACCAGATCGCGGCCGCCAGCATCATCTATCTCGAGGGCTATCTCTGGGATCCGAAGAACGCCAAGGACGCTTTCGTGAAGGCGGCTGATATCGCGCATGGCGCGGGCCGCCAGGTCGCGCTGACGCTGTCGGATTCGTTCTGCGTCGATCGCTACCGCGACGAATTCCTCGATCTGATGCGCAAGGGCATCGTGGACCTGGTGTTCGCCAACGAGTCCGAACTGCACTCGCTGTACCAGACCTCGGATTTCGACACCGCGCTGAAGCAGTTCGGCAAGGACACCAAGCTCGGCGTCGTCACCCGCAGCGAGAAGGGCTGCGTCGTGATCTCCGGCGACAGCGTCGTCGCAGCGCCCGCCTCTCCGATCGACAGGCTGGTCGACACCACCGGCGCCGGCGATCTGTTCGCCGCCGGCTTCCTGGTCGGCCTCGTGCGCAATGTCGGCCACGAGAATGCCGGCCGGCTCGGCGCGCTCGCCGCCGCCGAGGTGATCCAGCACATCGGCGCCCGGCCGCTGGTGTCGCTGCAGGATCTGGCGAAGCAGCAGGGGCTGCTGGTTTAAGGCGTAGTCTTTCTTCGCCTCTCCCGCTTGCGGGGGAGGCCGACGCGCGAAGCGCGGCGGGTGGGGGCTCTCTCCACGGAATGACTCGCGGAGAATGCCCCCACCCCGACCCTCCCCCGCAAGCGAGGGCTTTGCGCAAAGGCGAATCTGCGATTCTCTAAGACCGATCTGAAGGGGGAGGCGGGG
>NZ_JASAUT010000074.1:0-36345 GCF_029952935.1 Bradyrhizobium sp. Mp19
TTCCGATCGCGCCATCGCCTTACCAGGGCAAATGCCGCGCTCGCAACTCATAGGGTCACAAGCTCTGAGGAGCGCGCCCTTGCGCGCGTCTCGAAGGATGCACGGCCCGTTGTCGCAATGTGGCGAGCGCCGGGCCGTCGACCCTTCGAGACGCGCGGAGCCTGTCATCGGGCCGCGCTTTGCGCGGACCCGTTGGCGCTCCTCAGGGTGACGGGGATAGAGTTTGGCCGCCGGCTGGCCACACAGCGCATCGCTGCCATCGGCTAACGCAACTGGTTTGCCTCACCTCCGCGTCGTACGACACGGAGGTATTTTTGCGAATCTGTCCGGGAATGCTGCATTGAACAAACCCGTCGTGAGCAAACAGGCGCTGGGCGAGCCGGTGCCGGTGCCGGAGCTGACGGCCGCGAAGGTCGCCGCCGCTGCGGGGCCGGCCTATGTCGTGCTTGCCGGCATCAGCTTCTCGCACTTCCTCAACGACACGATGCAGTCGCTGATCGCCTCGGTCTATCCGATCCTGAAGGACAATTACGCGCTCGACTTCGGTCAGATCGGCATGATCACGCTGGCGTTCCAGTTCACGGCGTCGCTGCTGCAGCCGCTGGTCGGGCATTTCACCGACAAGAAGGCGCAGCCGTTCTCGCTTGCGATCGGCATGGGCTTCACCTTCTTCGGGCTGTTGCTGCTCAGCGTTGCGCACACCTATGGGGTCATCCTGATCGCGGCTTCGCTGGTCGGCCTCGGCTCCGCGGTGTTCCATCCGGAATCGTCGCGCATCGCGCGGCTGGCGTCAGGCGGCCGTTACGGTTTCGCGCAATCGGTGTTCCAGCTCGGCGGCAGTTTCGGCACCTCGATGGGACCGGTGCTCGCAGCACTGATCGTGGTGCCGTTCGGCCAGCCCTCGATCGCCTGGTTCTCCTCGATCGCGTTCCTTGCCATCGTGATCCTCTGGCGCATCGGTGTCTGGTACAAGCCGCAGATATCGGGCAAGAAGGCGGCCGCCGTCGAGCGGCATCCCGACCATCCGGATCAGCGGCGCGTGAGGATCGCGCTCGTCGTGCTGGTCGCGCTGCTGTTCTCCAAGCAGCTCTATGTCTCGAGCCTGTCGAGCTACTACATCTTCTATCTGATCGATCGCTTCGGTGTCTCGACGCAGGCGGCGCAGCTCTATCTGTTCATCTTCCTTGCCGCCAATGCCGCGGGCGCGTTCATCGGCGGTCCGCTCGGCGACCGCTTCGGCCGCAAATACGTGATCTGGTTCTCGATCCTCGGCGCGCTGCCGTTCACGCTGGCGCTGCCGTATGCCGGCCTGTTCGCGAGCGCCGTGCTGACGGTCGTGATCGGTTTGATCATCTCGTCGGCGACGTCGGCGATCATCGTGTTCGCGCAGGAATTGATGCCGCATCGCTTCGGCATGATCTCCGGCGTGTTCTTCGGCGTCGCGTTCGGGATCGGCGGTCTCGGCGCCGCCGTGCTCGGCAAGCTCGCCGACCACACCTCGATCGCCTTCGTCTATCAGCTGTGCGCCTTCCTGCCGGCGATTGGGCTGCTCGCGGTGTTCCTGCCGAAGATGCCGAACGCCGTGCGCTGAACGGCTCGGCCGCAGAGGCGACGCCCGCGTTAAGCATTCGCTAACACACGCGGCTCGCGTGCCCTGCGAACGGCACGCATGCGTCAACGCTTCATTAGCACTTGTGGCGGGATCGCGATGTTTCGTCGCCGACCTGCGTCATTTATGGACCCATAAGCGACAGCTGCAGAGAAAGGTGAGAGAAAATCAACCTTAAAAATTAGGGTTAAGTGCCGCTTAAACATTTCCTGCCATCGTCCGGCCGTGAGTTTCAGACGTGGGGCTTTCGTGTCGCCTCACTTGGCCCAAAAGGACGAAGCCAATGCGTAGCGTAAAGACCCTGATTGCCGCCGGTGCGGCATCTCTGTTGTCCTCGGCGACGTTCGCCGCCGACATGCCCATCATGCCGCCACCTCCGATGGCGTATGCTCCTCCGCCGGTCCAGGATTTCGGCGGCTGGTACCTGCGCGGCGACATCGGCATGACCAGCAGCAAAGGCAGGCTGCACGTCAACGCGTATGACACGCTGCCCGCCGGCGCGCTCACCCAGGTTGGCCATGGCTTCGACGGCGGCACGCTCTACGGCATCGGCGTCGGCTATCAGTTCAACAGCTGGTTCCGCGCCGACATCACCGGTGAGTACCGCTCGAAGGTGAGCTTCAACGGCACCGACTTCGTGACCTTTCCCACCAACTCGATCGCCGATGCCTATCATGGCGGTTTCCAGAGCTGGGTCGGCCTCGTGAACGTCTATGCCGATCTCGGCACCTGGTGGTGCTTGACGCCGTTCATCGGCGCCGGTGTCGGTGCTGCGACGATCAAGACCTCGGCCTTCTCCGACGTCACCACGTTCCCGGGAGCGTCCGGTTTCACCGGTTCCTTCGCCGCCGACGGCGCGACCAAGACCAACCTCGCCTGGGCAGTGCATGCCGGTGTCGCCTACAAGGTCACCAACAATTTCACGGTCGAACTGGCTTACCGCTATCTCGACATGGGCACCGCGGGGCAGGGTAACGGTCGCTCGTTCGATGGCAGCAATGCTGGTCCGTCGTCGTTCCAGTTCCGGGATATCACGTCGCAGGACGTCAAGCTCGGCGTGCGCTTCGCCCTGCCTTGCTGCGACGTGCCGCCTCCGCCGCCGCCGCCCCCGCTGATCCGCAAGGGTTAATTTCAAGCCTTCACGGTTAACGATTGAAACGGCGCGGGACCATCCCGCGCCGTTTTTCTTTGCCGCATCATGGCACGAACCTTCTGCAACTTGCGTGCTCGAAAACCGGCGGCGACAACGATTGGTTAAGGTTAACAGGCGATGATCAACGCGAAATCAGTGCGGTGGATGGAGCGTTGCAATGCGCAGGTTGGTGCTGGCGGCGATGATGTTCGGGGCGATGACCGGCGCACATGCGGCCGACATGCCCGATTTCCTTCGCGGCAGTCTCCCCGCTTCCAGCGCGCCAACCAGAAACTGGGACGGCTGGTATGTCGGCGGCCAGGTCGGCCAGACATGGATCAACACCGACTTCGGTGGGAGTGTCGCGTCCTTGACCAACTCCATCTTCCGCAACACCACGCTGCAGGCGCCGACGTCGCAATTCAACTTGCTTGGCCGGGTCAATGCGCAAAGCTCGGGCTTCGGAGCGTTTGTCGGGCGCAACTGGCAGTATGACGACGTCGTGGTGGGTGTCGAAGCAAACTATACCTATTGGTCTGGGCTTACGACCACGACCTTTGGAAGTCTGGGGCCGATTCAGGTCGCTCAGCCAACCCTGGTCCTGCCACCCGGCGCCACTGCGGCAGACAGCGTGTCGTTGAATGGAAGCGCTGCGCTGAAGCTCAAGGATGAGATGACGTTCCGCGGACGCGCGGGTTGGGCAACCGGTGACTTTCTGCCGTACATCTTCGGCGGTCTTGCCGTCGGCCGAATGGACGTTGCGCGCACGGTCACGAGCTCTGTGAACCGGACGATCAATTTCGCTGATGGAAGTTCGAACAGCTTTGCGCTACCGCAGTTTTCCCAGACCGTGACGGATGCGAAGACGAACAACTACGTTGCCGGCTGGACCGCTGGTCTCGGCTTGGAATACATGTTGTGGAACTGTGTTTTCGTGCGAGGCGAGTGGGAATACGTCAAGTTCACGCCGGTCAAGAACACGTCGGTCACGCAAAACAGCGTGCGTGCTGCAATCGGCTACAAGTTCTGACCCACGCCACTCGGCTTGACACCGCAATCTGCGGCTGATCGGATATCGCTCCGCAAGCGGAGCAATCTCACATGAAAATCTACGGCGACGCCAATTCAGGCAACTGCCTGAAGGTGAAATGGGTGTGCGACAGGCTGGCGCTGCCGTACACATGGGTCGAGATCGACACCATGAAGGGCGGCAGCCGGACCGCGGAATTCCTCAAGCGAAACGGCTGGGGTCAGGTGCCGACGGTGGAGCTGGACGACGGCCGCATGCTCGCGCAATCCAACGCCATCATCCGCTATCTCGCGCGCGGCAGCGACCTGATCCCGAGCGATCCCTATCGCGCGGCGCAGATGGATGCCTGGATGTTCTGGGAGCAGAACAGCCACGAGCCCTATGTCGCCGTCTGCCGCTTTCAGACCGTGTATCTCGGCAAGGCCATCTCGGAGATCGATCCGAACCTCGTCAAGCGCGGCTACGTCGCGCTCGATCATCTGGAGCGGCATCTGGCGGGCACGCAATTTTTGGTCGGAGACGCGTTCTCGCTCGCCGACGTCTCGCTGCTCGCCTATACCCGTGTCGCGGAAGATGGCGGCCTCGAACTCGCGCGTTATCCCGCGATCCGTCGCTGGATCGCCGACGCCGAGCGTGTGCTCGCGCTGCCGCCGGTCCGCTGACCTCAGGTGAATGCCGCCATGACTGAAGCTTCATCCATCATGATCCGCCGCGCTCGCCGCGAAGACGTCGCCGCCATTGTCGGCATGCTTGCGGACGATCCACTCGGCAGTGCGCGCGAGCGGATCGAAGACCCGCTGCCGCAAAGCTATTACGAAGCCTTCGCGCGGGTCGAGCGCGATCCCAATTTGCAGCTCGTCGTCGCCGTCGACGGCGAGGGCACCGTCGTCGGCTGTCTGCAGCTTGCGATTCTGCCGGGCATCAGCTCGCAGGGTGGCTCGCGCGGCCTGCTCGAGGACGTTCGCGTTGCTAAACATTGCCGCAGCCGCGGCATCGGCGAGAAGCTCGTGCAGTGGGCAGTCACCGAGGCGCGCGCGAGAGGCTGCATGCTCGTCGAATTGCTGACGCATCAGACGCGGGTCGATGCGCAGCGCTTCTATGAACGGCTTGGGTTCGCGCGCAGCCATGTCGGGATGACGATTCGCTTTTGAAACGCGCGCACGAAGTTGTGCCATCTACCGGGCAATACCTGCGGCAGCGGATGGTCTGCGATCCGGTTAATAGCCAATAAACTAAGTCGACCTCCGTGATTTTACGGGTCGGAACGAGTCCGGTATGTCGGACGTCTCCCACGGGGCGGCAGGCAACTGGGGATTGGAATGTCGGATTATTCGATCGTGCGGGTCGGCAACGAGTACATCGTGCAGGCCGGCGAGAAGAGCATCTTGAAAGTATCGAGCCGGCGCAGGGCGGTTAAGATCATGACTCTGGCGGCAGATTTGCTCGATCAGGAGACGATCCAGCAGGTCGAGGACGCCCCATCAATCAGCCGTGATGCCCGGATTGTTCCAGACGAGTCCGAACTTTCTTGACGTTTGGGTACCTTTCCACTATCCCCGACCGCGGGAAACCTCTCCCCACCGAGAGGCAGCTATCTGGAAGGGTAGATTATGACTGCAGCGAAGCCCGCTTCGCGGCCCGATGTGCCGCATTTTTCTTCCGGCCCCTGTGCCAAGCGCCCCGGCTGGAACCCCAACAATCTCAAGGACGCCGCCCTCGGCCGCTCGCATCGTGCGAAAGTCGGCAAGGCCAAGCTCAAGCTCGCGATCGAACTGACGCGCGAGGTGCTTGAGGTGCCTGCCGATTACAAGATCGGCATCGTGCCGGCGTCGGATACCGGCGCGGTCGAGATGGCGCTGTGGTCGCTGCTCGGCGCGCGGCCCGTCACCACGCTCGCCTGGGAATCCTTCGGCGAGGGCTGGGTCAGCGACATCGTCAAGGAATTGAAGCTGAAGGACGTCACCAAGCTCAACGCGGCCTATGGTGAAATCCCCGATCTCTCCAAGGTCGATCCGAAGTCGGATGTCGTCTTCACCTGGAACGGCACCACCTCGGGTGTGCGCGTGCCGAACGCTGACTGGATCAGCGCGGATCGCGAAGGCCTGACGATTTGCGACGCGACCTCGGCCGCCTTCGCGCAGCCGCTCGATTTCGCCAAGCTCGACGTCGTCACCTTCTCCTGGCAGAAGGCGCTCGGCGGCGAAGCCGCGCACGGCATGCTGATCCTGTCGCCGCGCGCTGTGGAACGGCTCGAGACCTACAAGCCGGCCTGGCCGCTGCCGAAGATCTTCCGCCTCACCAGGGGCGGCAAGCTCAACCAGGGCATCTTCGAAGGCGAGACCATCAACACGCCGTCGATGCTTTGCGTCGAGGACTATCTCGATGCGTTGAACTGGGCGAAGTCGATCGGCGGCCTGAAGGCGCTGATCGCCCGCGCCGACGCCAACACCAAGGCGCTCGCCGACTGGAAAGCGAAGACGCCCTGGATCGACTTCCTGGCCAAGGATCCCGCGATCCGCTCCAACACCTCGGTGTGCCTCAAGTTCACCGATCCCGCGATCACCTCGCTTCCTTCAGACGCACAGGCCGACTTCTGCAAGAAGCTGGTCGCGCTGGTGGAGAAGGAGAACGCCGGCTTCGACTTCGCGTATTACCGCGACGCGCCGGCGGGTTTGCGGATCTGGTGCGGCGCCACCGTCGAGGCAAAGGATGTCGAGCTGCTGACACGGTGGATCGACTGGGCCTTCGCCGAGACCAAGGCAGCGTTGCCCAAGGCGGCTTAAGTTTTCTCTTGTCACCTCTCCCCGTTCTTACGGGGAGAGGTCGGATCGCGCAGCGATCCGGGTGAGGGCCCTCTTGGCTTGTTCCTCGCCCGTGGCTGCCGCTCACCCCAACTCTCCCCCCGCAAGGCGGGGAGAGGGAGAAGTGATCAGAGACTTCACCACATCGGTCCAGGAGACCCGCCCGCCGCAGGGCAAAGGAACAATCGAGATGACAAAACCTAAAGTTCTGATTTCCGACGCGCTGTCTCCCGCCGCCGTGCAGATTTTCAAGGATCGCGGCGTCGAGGTCGACTTCCAGCCCAACCTCGGCAAGGACAAGGAAAAACTCGCCGAGATCATCGGTAATTACGACGGCCTCGCGATCCGATCGGCCACCAAGGCGACCGCCAAGCTCATCGAGAAGGCGACGAGGCTGAAGGTGATCGGCCGTGCCGGCATCGGCGTCGACAATGTCGAGATTCCGGCCGCGACCGCCAAGGGCATCATCGTGATGAACACGCCGTTCGGCAATTCGATCACGACCGCCGAGCATGCCATCACCCTGATGCTGGCGCTGGCGCGCGAGATCCCGCAGGCCGACGCCTCGACCCAGGCCGGCAAGTGGGAGAAGAACCGCTTCATGGGCGTCGAGATCACCGCCAAGACCCTCGGCGTGATCGGCTGCGGCAATATCGGCACGATCGTCGCCGACCGCGCGCTCGGCCTGCGCATGAAGGTGATCGCATTCGATCCGTTCCTGTCGCCGGAGCGCGCCAAGGACATCGGCGTCGAGAAAGTCGAGCTCGACGATCTCTTGAAGCGCGCCGACTTCATCACGCTGCACACGCCGCTGACCGAGAAGACCCGCAACGTGATCGATGCGGCCGCGATCGCCAAGATGAAGAAGGGCGTGCGCATCATCAACTGCGCGCGCGGCGGCCTGGTCGACGAGCAGGCGCTGGTCGACGCGCTGAACTCCAAGCACGTCGCGGGCGCCGCCTTCGACGTGTTCGTCGAGGAGCCGGCAACCTCGAACGTGCTGTTCGGCCATCCCAACGTGATCTGCACTCCGCATCTCGGCGCGTCGACCACCGAAGCGCAGGAAAACGTCGCGCTGCAGGTCGCCGAGCAGATGTCGGACTATCTGCTGTCGGGCGCGATTTCCAATGCGGTCAACTTCCCCTCGATCACCGCGGAAGAGGCGCCGAAGCTGAAGCCGTTCATCGAGCTCGCCGAAAAACTAAGTCGGAGGCCAAGCGGTCTTAGGAAGACAAATATGTCTGGCAACTCCTTGGCTCACAGAACGACATGGCTACGATCCGACTTAAGGCGATCACCTCGGCGGTGCTGTCGGGCCTGCTGCGCCCGATGCTGGGCGAGGTCAACGTGGTCTCGGCGCCCGTCGTCGCCAAGGAGCGCGGCATGGTGGTGGACGAGGTCGTCCGCGCCGCGCAGAGCGACTATGAAAGCCTGATCACGGTCACCGTCACCACGGAACGTCAGGAGCGTTCGGTGTCCGGTACCGTCTACGCCGACGGCAAGCCGCGCCTCGTCGACATCAAGGGCATCCGCGTCGACGCCGAGTTCGGCAAGTCGATGATCTACGTGACCAACGAGGACAAGCCGGGCTTCATCGGCGCGTTCGCGAGCCTCTTGGGTGATGCGAAAATCAATATCGCGACCTTCCATCTCGGCCGCGTCAAGCAGGGCGGCGACGCCATTGCGCTGGTCGAGGTCGACGGCGCGGTGCCGCCGGAGCTGCTCGCCAAGGTACAGACGCTGCCGCAGGTGAAGCAGGCCAAGGCATTGACGTTCTAGTTCGCGATCCGGCGGCTTGTCCGCACTCTCGATTTACCTCCCGCTTGCGGGGTCGAGACGAGCGAAGCTCGCTCTTAGGTCGGGTCGCATCGTAAGATGCGATCCGGGTGGGGCTCTCTCCTCACAAGGATTCTCGACTGCGGAAATACCCCCACCCCAACCCTCCCCCGCAAGCGCAGGGGTATCGCATTTCGTGGCGGTGCCCTCGTGGCCATCCTTCGAGACGCCCGCCTTCGGCGGGCTCCTCAGGATGAGGTCTTGTTTTTGCGGCACAATAGTAGACCCTCATGGTGAGGAGCGCCGCTTGCGGCGCGTCTCGAACCACGAGGCCAAGCACTTGCGCGGTCGCCAAGGGGCATATGCGAAAGCCCTGCCCGCAAGCGGGAGAGGGGGCAAAGCGAGTTCGTGGTCACGACCTGATCTCGCTCAAGCATATCCATATTCCGATCTGCGGAACATGACGCCGTCTCCGGTCGCGGAGGCGGCGTTTGTCGTTCCGGGACGTCCGGTATTGCTGTTGCGCCCGCCGAAAAATGTGTACGAACGGGCCACGACGCGCCACAATGACCGTCATCTCAGAGGGAGAAAACAATGCGTGAAGCCGTAATCGTTTCCTACGCGCGCACCGGCCTGGCAAAGTCCGGCCGTGGCGGATTCAACATCACCCCGCCGATGTCGCTCGCCGCGCACGCCATCAAGCACGCGGTCGACCGCGCCGGCGTCGACAAGGAATATGTCGAGGATTGCTATCTCGGCAATTGCGCGCATGGCGCGCCGAACATCGGCCGCCAGGCGGCGCTGCTCGCCGGCCTGCCGAAGTCGACCGCGGGCGTCTCCGTGAACCGCTTCTGCTCGTCGGGTCTGCAGACCATCGCGATGGCCGCCAACTCGATCCGTTCCGACGGCTCCGATTGCATCGTCGCCGGCGGCGTCGAGAGCATCTCGATTCCCGGCGGCGGCTCGCCGAAGGAATCGATCGATCCCGAGCTGCTCAAGACCGCGCCCGACATCTTCATGGCGATGATCGATACCGCCGACATCGTCGCCGAACGCTACAAGCTCAGCCGCGAATACCAGGACGAGTATTCGCTGGAGTCGCAGCGCCGCATGGCGGCCGCGCAGCAGGCCAACAAGTTCAAGGACGAAATCGTCCCGATGAAGACCAAGATGAAGGTGGTCGACAAGGCGACCAAGGCCGAGTCGATCGTCGACTACGTGGTCGATCGCGACGAGTGCAACCGTCCGGAGACGACGCTGGTGGGGCTCGCCAAGCTCGAGCCGGTGAAGGGCCCGGGCAAGTTCGTCACCGCCGGCAATGCCAGCCAGCTCTCGGACGGCGCCGCCGCCGTGGTGCTGATGGAAGCCAAGGACGCCGAGAAGCGCGGCCTCAACCCGCTCGGCCGCTTCGTGGCCTGGGCCTCGGCCGGCTGCGAGCCTGACGAGATGGGCATCGGCCCGGTCTTCGCGGTGCCGAAGCTCTTGAAGCGCCACGGCCTCAAGATCGACGACATCGATCTCTGGGAGCTCAACGAGGCGTTCGCCAGCCAGTGCCTCTATTCGCGCGACCAGCTCGGCATCGATCCCGAGAAGTACAACGTCAATGGCGGCTCGATCGCGATCGGCCATCCCTTCGGCATGACCGGCGCCCGGCTCACCGGCCACCTGCTGCAGGAAGGCCGTCGCCGCAAGGCCAAGTGGGGCGTCGTGACCATGTGCATCGGCGGCGGCCAGGGCGGCGCCGGCCTGTTCGAGATCTACAGCTAAGCGCGATCGACACTGATCGTGTGCGAATGAGCGGCCCGGCGGCAACGCCGGGCCGCTTTTCTTTTGGAGCCGGCTAGCTCGCCGGTGAGCCGAGCGCGCGCTCGTCAAACTCGAGCGAGGCAATCAGTTCGAGCGTCTGTCTGAGATCGGCGGCCTGCCTTGCGCCAAAGGCGGTCTCGAAACGTTCCTGCGCGTTGAGCCATGCGGCCTGCGACTCCTCGAGCCTGGCTTCGCCGCGCTTGGTGAGCCGCACCAGCCGGCTGCGCCGGTCGTTCTTGTCGACGGTGATGGTCAACAGACCGTCGCGCTCGAGCGGCTTGAGGTTGTGGTTGAGCGCGGTGCGGTCGAGCACCAGGGCTGCGGCTAGCTCGCCCATCGTCGGCGCGCCCGACCGCCTGACATAGACCAGGATCGCCCGTTGCGTGCCGCGCAGGCCGGATGTCGCAAGGACCTGATCGTAGAGCTGCGACACCCGCCGCGTCGCCTTGCGCAACGCCGTGAGATTACACCGGCTGGGTTCCGTTTTCGCCATCGCTGCCTCCAATGGACTTGACAGATATATGCATATGCACCTAATGGCAATAGATGCATATGCACGTATTTGGGAGGGTGTGATGTCGGAGGTAGAGGCGGAGACCATCGATCTGGTCGTCGAACCTGAGGCGCGGCCGCGGTCCCGCGTCGCAACCGCAACCCCGCGCCAGGTGCTTGCGATCGTGTCGGTCGGAATTTGCCTCGCCAATCTCGATTTGTTCATCGTCAATGTCGGGCTGCCGAACATCGCGCAGGAATTTCGCGGCGCCTCGCTTGAGGATCTGTCCTGGATCCTCAATGCCTATGCCATTGCCTACGCGGCGTTGCTGGTGTTCTTCGGCCGGCTCGCCGAACGCCACAGCCGCAACCTCAGCTTCCTGCTCGGCGTCGCGCTGTTCACGGCCGCGTCGGCGGCATGTGCTCTTTCGTCCAGTGTCGAGTTCCTGGTCGTCTCTCGCGTGGCGCAGGCGGCCGGTGCGGCATTGATGACGCCGACCTCGATCGGCCTGCTGCTGGCATCATTTCCGTCCGAGCAGCGCGCCGGGGCGGTGCGTACCTGGACGGCGATCGGCGGCCTTGCCGCCGCACTGGGTCCGCTCGCCGGAGGCGTCCTGGTCACCTTCGACTGGCGCTGGATCTTCATCGTCAATGTCCCGATCGGCGTCGTCGCACTGATCATCGGCTGGCTGAAATTGCCCGAAGTGCCCGGCCACGACGTGCCGCGTCCGAGTTCATGGGCGGCGCTGCTGGTGACCTCCGGTATTGGTGCCCTGACATTTGCGATCGTGAAGGCGAACGATTGGGGATGGAGTTCGCGCGGCGTCGTGCTCGGCTTTGCCGTCGCGACCGTCTCGCTCGCCGCCTTCGCGTGGCATTGCCTCAGATCGAGGAATCCTTTCGTCGATCCTGCACTGTTCGCGGTCAGGCCGTTCACCGGCGCGTCGCTGGTGATGGCGCCTTATTCGGCGGCCTTCGGCGCCATGCTGCTGTCCTGCGCCTTGTGGGAGCAGACGGTATGGGGCTGGTCGGCGTTGAAGACCGGCCTTGCGATCGCCCCCGGTCCGCTGATGGTGCCGATCACCTCGCTGTTGTTTGCCGGCCGGCTGATTGCGCGGTTTGGCGCCGCGGCCGTCGTCTCCGGCGGAATCGTCCTGTTCGCGGCCGGCCTCGCGATCTGGGCGACGCTGCTCGGGGCCGAACCCAATGCGCCTGCCATCGTCGCGGGCGTGATGCTGATCGGTATCGGCGTCGGGCTGACCTTTCCGACCCTGATGGGCGTCGGCGCCGGCGCGCTGCCGCCGTCGTCGTTTGCCACCGGCTCCGGCGTCATCAACATGATCCGGCAGGCGGCACTGGCGATCGGCGTCGCGATCTTTGTCGCGATCCTTGCAACGCCGGTCTCGATGCCGGAGCGGATCGCGGCGTTTCAGCGCGGCTGGTGGATCATGATCGCGATCACCTTGGCCGGCTTCGTGCCCAATTATCTGTTCATCCGGCGCAAGGCGGATCGCTAAAGCCCGAAAGACATCGCCGCGCCATGCGGCAGCCGCGGCGGCGCCATCGTCGCGCCGCAGGGAAACCTCAATCGAACCAGTCCCTTCCTCGCTGCGTCTCACCACGAGAAACGGCGCGCAGTCGAGCCCGGCGCGCCGTTCGTCTCGCGCGCGATGCGGCGTTTTTCCGGAGGGATGTCATGTGTAGGATTGCGAATTATCTTGTGACCACCAGCCTGGTGCTGGTGGGGGCGCTGGTTGCCGGGCCGCTGCATGCGGCCAATCTCGATGCAGCCTCGCAGATCGACGCCGTGACCGTCTATCCCGATGGCGCGAGCGTCACCCGCGTCATCACGCTGGACCTGCCTGCCGGCGACAACACGCTCATCGCCAGGGATTTTCCAATGGGGCTCGATCCGTCCTCGCTGCGGGTCGAGGGCGAGGGCGGAGCGAAGCTCACGATCGGGGCGATCGATACAAAGCTGCCGCAGCCCTTGCTGCCGCCAAATCTTTCCGAGATCGACAGGCGCATCGAGGCGCTTAACGATGAGCGCGCCGATTTGCAGGGACTGATCAGCGCGGCCGAGGCGCGGCGCAAATTCGCCGAGCGCTTTGCCGAAGCGTCGCCTGCGGGCCTCGGCGAGAAGGGCGAGGCGCGTCCGCTCAGCGAGTGGCGCGCGGCGTTCTCGGCGGTGGCCGACGAGGTCGCAACCGCCGACAGCGCGATCCGTGACGCCGAGCGCAAGATCCGCGTGATCGACCGCGATCTTGCGCAGCTCGCAGCCGATCGCACGAGCAAGCCGCCGAGCAAGGTCGAGGTGCGGATCGACGTCGCCTCGCAGGCGGGGACCAAGGCGACCTTGCGGGTCACCTATGCGGTTCCCAACGCGCGCTGGACGCCGCTCTATGACGCCCGGCTCGACACCGGCGCCAGGGACCGCAAGCCCGCGATCGAACTGGTGCGCCGCGCCGAGATCACCCAGTCGACCGGCGAGGACTGGTCGAACGTGGCGCTCGTCGTCTCCACCGTGCGGGTCGCGCGCGGCGGCAATGCGCCCGACCTCCGCTCGCTGATCGTGCAATATCCGCAGCCGCCGCGGCCGCTGGCGAAGCTTTCGGGAGAGGCCAGCATGCGGGCGCGCGAGGCCCTGGCACCCGCGCCGGCCGCCGACGCGGTTCAGCAATTCCGCTTTGGTGGGGGACGCATGGACGAACTGGAAGCCACCGCCGAGGTCGGCGCCTTCCAGGCCACGTTCAAGATTCCCGGCCGTGTCAGCGTTGCCGCCAATGAGGGCGCAAAGAGCCTGCGCATCTCGACGGCGACGATCACGCCCGATCTCGTGGTTCGCGCCGTTCCGGTGATCGATCCGACCGCGTTCCTGGAAGCGAGCTTCGTGCAGGCCGACGATGCGCCGCTGCTGCCGGGGCAGGTCTCGATCTACCGCGACGGCATCTTTGTCGGCCGCAGCCGGATGGCCACCGCCGCCAAGGACGAGACCGTGCGGCTCGGTTTCGGCGCCGACGACAAGGTCAAGATCGAACGCACGGTGGTGAAGCGCAACGAGGGCTCGGCGGGCCTGATCGTGACCACGTCGAAGACCGACGAGCGCGCCTTCAAGACTGCGGTGCGCAACGGCCACGACTTCCCGATCAAGGTCGCGATCCAGGATCAGCTCCCGGTCAGCGAGAACGACGATATCGTGGTCGAGATGCTGCCGTCGTCGACGCCTGCGACGACCACCAATCTGCGCGACAAGCGCGGCGTGCTGGAATGGGCGTTCGAGGCCAAGGCCGGCGAAGTCCGTGACATCAATTTCGCCTGGCGGATGCGCTGGCCCAAGGACAAGGGCGTCGTGATGGTGCCGGCGGGCTAGAGCCCGTGCCGGGCTCTAGCGTTGTTGCTTGACGCGTTTTCTTCACGCGAACCGGAACCCGCTTCGCTTGAAAACGCTAGAAGGATCTGCGTTTACTGCCGATGACATCTCTCCCGATCTCGGGCATCACTTTGCCAAAGGCAACAAAGCCTGAGATCGGGAGGATCCATGAGCTACCAGCACATCATCGTCGATGATCCGCGTCCGCGCGTCCGCCGCATCACGCTGAACCGCCCAGAGAAGCGCAACGCGCTGAACAACCGCCTGCGCGGCGAGATCTTCGAGGTGCTGGAGCAGGCCGACCGTGATCCCGGGATTTCGATCTCGATCCTGCGCGGCGCGGGACCCTGTTTCTCGGCGGGCTACGATCTCTCCGCCGACAACCGCGTCGACCAGCCCTATCATTCGGCATCCGGCCCCGGCCAGTGGTCGCGCCATGTCGTCGAGGGCTGGTTCTCGATCTGGGATCTCGCAAAGCCTGTCATCGCGCAGGTGCACGGCTACTGCCTCGCCGGCGGCACCGAGCTCGCGACCGCCTGCGACGTGGTCTATGTCGCCGACGACGCCCAGATCGGCTATCCGCCGGTGCGGCTGATGAGCCCGCCCGACATGCAGTATCACCCGTGGCTGGTCGGCATGCGCCGCGCCATGGAATTGATGCTGACGGGCGACGCGATGTCCGGCCGCGAGGCCGCCGAATGGGGCTATGCGACCCGGTCGTTTCCGCTCGCCGAACTGGAGGCGAAGACGCTGGATTTCGCCGAGCGCGCGGCCAAGGTGCCGATCGAGCTGCAGCAACTCAACAAGCGTAGCGTCCACCGCGCGATGGAAATCATGGGCGCCCGCGCCGCGATGCGCGCCGGCACCGAGATCCAGGCACTGGCCTTCACGACCGAAGCCAGCAAGGCCTACATGGCGGGCTTCCGCCGCGACGGCGGCAGCGTGAAGGCCCAGCTCGACCAGCGCGACACGACGTTCGGGGATTACCGGACGAAGAAGGGGTGAGGATCACGTAAGCCGCACGCTGAGCTGTATCACCGCCACCCTGAGGAGGCCGCAAAGCGGCCGTCTGGGATGAGCATCACGCTACCCGCATATTCGATGTCATGCCCCGCCTTGAGCGGGGCATCCAGTACGCCGCGGCTTGTCCGTTGAGCTCGGGCGCCTCTGCAATACTGGGTCGCCCGGTCGAGCCGGGCGACGACATTGTTGTGATCCGCGAAAGTAACCCTTCACTTCGCCTTCAGGAAGTCGCCGACCTCGAGCAGCACGAACTCGTCGTCATCGGCCTTGTTCGGGTCGCGGCTCGAGGAGAACGGCAGGTTGTTGTCGTTGCCGACGATGATGTGGGTCTCGTCGACCCGGTCGACATTCTCGATCGTGAAAAACGGGAAAGTGTAGACGCCGTCGTTGAGCGGCTTGCGCGCCTTTTTGTTGGGATCGCGGATCTTCGTCAGATCGATATAGGCGATCTTGCGCACCGGCTTGCCGACATTGGCATCGGACAGCTCGATCTTGTAGACGCGCTTGAATTTGGCGAGGTCAGGGAAGCAGTTCTCGCCGCGCTGGCCTTGCGGGCAAGCCTTGTCGGCGGTGCCTTCGCCATTGTCGCGCTCGATCACGAGGCCCTGGGCCGGATCGATCATGTTGAAGTCGCCGATCGCATTGCCGTTCTGCTCGAACACATACTGCCAGGTGCGTCCGGTGAACTTCTCCGCCGCGACGTCGAATTCCAGGATGCGCGAGGCTTCCTTGCCGTCGACCTTCTCCCAATCCTTCTTGTCGGCATCCCACAGCGGCCCTTCGAGCAGGCCGTAGAGGAACTTGCCGTCCTTGGAGGAAGCAAAGCCTTCATAGCCCTTGGAGCGGCGCAGGTTGACGTTGGTGTAGGAGGCGCCGGGCGCGCCGGGCGACTGCACCGCCCAGTGATCCGGCGAACGCACCGGCTTGCCGTCGGCGACGGTCTCGAACACGGCGAGGATCTTGCCGGTCTTGTCTGCCTTGAGGATGTACGGCCCGAACTCGTCGCCGATCCAGAAAATGTCGTTGATGATCTGGAAGCCCTCGGTGTCGAAGTCGGCACCGGTCAAATAGCGCTTGGCGGTGTCCTCATGCACGATGCGGAACGGCACCTTCCTGTCGGGATCGTGCAGGAACATGGTCTCCTGACGCTCGATCTTGCCGCTCGCCCAGTCGATCTTGTGCCGGTTCAGGTACAGCATCGAGTCCGCCGAGTTGTAGCGCGAGCCCATGCCGTTGTCGGTGATCACCCAGAACGAGCCATCGGGCATCACCTTGATGCCGGAATGGCCTTGCAGCGGCTGGCCCTTGAACGGCAGCGACACGCCGGTTGGCCGCTCATAGGACTTGCCCATCACGGTGCCGATGGCGTCGACGCGCCTGCCGGTGGTGTACTTGCCCGAGGTCTTCAAATCGTTCGGGGCGTCGGCGGGGGCGTCGATGAAGCTCTCCGCCGGCATCACGGCATGTCCTGCCAGCGTCGCCGGGAATTCGCCTTCACTCTGCCCGAACGCCGATGTGGCGAGCAGGATCGAGGCGACGGAGCAGAGCAGGGACAGGCGCATGGTTGATCTCCCAAAGGATAAACGATGCGGTGTTCTCCGAGCCGCCTGTTACAGCCGGCTGACAGTTTTGTGAACCGCGGATGTTGCGGCGGGATAAGGCTTGCGGCGTTACGTCGCTTCTCACTCGCAATCCTCATCCTGAGGAGGCCGCGCAGCGGCCGTCTCGAAGGATGGCTGCAAGCGACAGCCGGGCCTCGTGGTTCGAGACGCGCGTACCGCGCTCCTCACCATGAGGGTCTAAACGGGCCGCATGGTTTGCGGCAGCAGGAACGGCACGCCGTCTCCGGTGTAGGCGATCGCGGCGTCGATCTCGAAGATCTCGCGCAGCGTCTCGGCCTTCATCGCCGCCGTGCGGTCGCCGTCGACGGCAAGCCGGCCGCGGTGCAGCAGCAGGATGCGGTCGGCGAACCGCATCGCGAGGTTGAGGTCGTGCAGGATCGCGATCACGGCCGTGCCGCGCGCGGCGCGCCGCCGGGCCGTTTCGACCAGGTCGATCTGGTGCCGCAGATCGAGGCTCGAGGTCGGCTCGTCCAGCAGCAACAGTCCGGGTCCATGCAGCGCTTCGCCGCAGGCGAGCTGCACCAGCACGCGGGCGAAATGCGCCCGCTGCTGCTCGCCGCCCGACAGCGTCGGCAATTGCCTGAAACGGAAACGCGCGAGCCCGACCTCGTCGAGCGCCGCCTCGACCAGCGCCCGCGCCACGGCGCGCGGGCTTTCGCCGGCGCCCATGCTGACGATTTCCTCGACGGTGAACGGGAAGCTGACGCTGACGTGCTGCGACAGCATCGCGCGGTGCTGCGCCAGAAGGCGTGGTCCGTAAGTTTGCAGGTCGCGCTGCCTCAGCCTGATCGCCCCGCGTGATGGACGCAGGTCACCCGACAGCATCCGCAGCAGGGTCGATTTGCCGGCGCCGTTGGGACCGACGATCGCGACCATCTCGCCGGCACCGATCTGCAGCGACACCGCATCGACCAGCATCGTGCCGCCGACCGTCATCGATACCGACTGCGCTTCGAGCAGGGCCGTCATAGCGACACCAGGGAGCGCTGCCGCAGCAGCATGGCGAGGAAGAACGGCGCGCCGATCGCCGCCGTCAGGATGCCGATCGGCATTTCCGCGGGTGCCACAATGGTGCGCGCCACCGTGTCGGCGCCGACCAGGAGGATGGCACCGAGCAGTGCGGACGCCGGCAGCAGCAGCCGATGCGCGGGCCCGATCACCAGCCGCAACAGATGCGGCACCACGATGCCGACGAAACCGACCACGCCGCAGACCGAGACCGCGACCCCGGTCATCGCCGACACCAGCACGATCGAGATCCGCTTCAGCCGTTCGACGTCGACGCCGCTGTGGAACGCCTCGGCCTCGCCGAGCACCAGCACGTCAAGCCCGCGTGCGATCGAGAGGCAGGCGACCAGCGCGACCGCCAGCACCGGCGCCAGCGCCGTGAGCTTGCTCCAGGTCGCGCCGCTGAGCGAGCCGAGCAGCCAGAAGGTGATGTCGCGCAGCTGGCGGTCGTCGGCGACGAACACCAGGAGGCCGATGCCGGCATTGGCGATTGCGGCGATCGCAAGCCCGGCCAGCAGGAAGATCGCAATCGATGTCCGGCCGCCGCGGCTGGCGATGCCGTAAAGCACGATGGTCGTGATCAGCGAGCCGGCAAAGGCCGCGATCGGCAGCAGCTGGTGTTGCAGGAAGCGCAGGCTTTCGCCGAAATGGCTGTCGGTGAACACGATCGCGGCCGCCGCGGCAAACGCGCCGCCGGAGGAGACGCCGACCAGCGCGGGGTCGGCGAGGGGGTTGCGGAACAGGCCCTGCATGATCGCGCCTGACACGGCAAGCAGTCCGCCGACCATCGCCGCCGCTGCGATCCGCGGGATGCGGATCGACCACACCACGAGTTGGTCGCGTGCGAGCAGCGGATCGCCGGCACGATCAGCCCATAGCCCAAGCGCTGCCGGAAGCCGCGCCATTGGAATGCCGGCGGCCCCGACCGTCAGGGCGACCAGCGCGGTCGCTGTGAGCGCCGCAAGCAGGCAGAGCAGGGTGAGTGTCGCGGCCGGCCGCAGCGACATGCCGCCGCGCCGTTGTTTCGCACGCCCGCGGCGTTCGGCCAGCCCGCTCATTGCCGGCAGTTCGCGGTCAGCGCTGCCGGCTTGAAGTTGTCGGCGTCCGGCGCCAGCGCCGGATAGAGCTTGACCGAGAGGTCGCGTGCCGCAGCCGCGGTGCGCGGTCCGAAGCCGAGCAGATATAGCCCTTCCATCGAGATGAAGGCCTTGTTGGCCGCGACCGGCGTCAGCGCGAAGGCCGGATGCGCGAACACGGCATCCGACGTCAGCGAGTCCTTGCCGCGATCGATCGACAGCACGACATCCGGTTTCGCCGCCACGATGGCCTCGTCATTGACCGGCTTGTAGCCGTCGTAACCGTCGATGGCGTTGACGCCGCCGGCAAGCCGGATGATCTCGTCCGCCGCGGTCTTGTGGCCCGCGGCCATCGCCCGGCCATTCAACAGCGACATCACGAACATCACGCGCACCGGCTTGGTCACTTTGGCGCGCAGCGCGCGCAGTTGCGCGAGATCGCTCTCCACTGCCGTGGTCAGGCAGGCAGCGCGCGGATCGGCGCCCATGGCGTGGCCCACCAACCTGATCTTCTCGACCAGCCCGGCCTCCGAGAACGTCTCCGGCACCAGCACCAGCGGCACCTTGGCCGCCTCGAGCACGTCCATGGTCTCCTTCGGCCCGGAGCCCTGCACTGCGAGCACCAGCGACGGGTGCAGGCCGAGCACGCCCTCCGGCGACAGCTGGCGCATGTAGCCGACGTCGGGCTTCTCGCGCAGCGCCGCCGGCGGGTAGAGGCTGGTCGCATCGACGCCGGCGATGCGGTCCTCGAAGCCGAGGGCATAGAGGATCTCGGTGATCGCGCCGCCGATCGAGACGATCCGCGACGGGTTATCGATCACGACGTCGCGGTCGCGTGCGTCATGCACGGTGATGCCCTCGGCCGTTACTGCTTCGATCGGCAGCAAACAGGAGAAGGCGAGCAAAGCGAGCGTGCGACAAATTGTCATCGGGGCCGTCACTTGGTCAGGATCAGCTTGTTCTGCGAGGTCAGCCGCAACCGGTAGTGTTCTTCGCCGTGCATGATGATGATCTCGCGCTCCGCCGCGAACAGGTCGCGACTGTCGAGACGATTTCCGCGCATGATCAGCGTTTTGGCCGCGCCGGATGCAGGCTCGGTCTGCTTTCCGGCTGCGCCGATATTGTCTCCGGAAGCTGCGGACATGTGATGGTGCTGCGCCTGCGAAATTTTCAAATGGTGTTTGCTTGTATAAGCGGGCGAGAGCGCATTCCAACGGCGGCACTTTACAATCGATATAAACAGCGCCGCCGCATTCTTGACCGTTTTGTTGCCGGCTCGTAACCAATCATCACACGATGCAGGCGGGTGGCTTGCATCGCGATGTAGCCAGCAAGCCGCTCGTCGGAGCGCACGCCAGCCAAACCAGAAAAGCGATGATCAGGCTGGGGCTAGAATGGCTGACGGGGCTAGGGTTTCGCGCGCCCTGATTTTGGGCGCGTCGGTGTTTTCATTTGCGGCAGCACTGCCGGAATGCGGGTTCGCGCAGGCCGCCGATCCGTCGGCTGCGCGTCCTTCTACCGAACGGCCGAAGCAGGCCAAGCGGAAGCCGCAGCCGGCGGCCGAAGCTCAGGCGGCGCCGGCGGCGATGAATGCGCGGGCGCAAATCGGCGCGGTGCCGGTGCAATCGCTCGACACCATCACAGCCGTGGCGTCAAAGACCGAGGAGCGCGCGATCGATGCGCTGGCGCCGGTCAGCTCCGTCACGCTGGAGAAGATCCAAGGCCTGCAGCCGAACCGGCTTTCCGATATTTTCTACAATGTGCCCGGCGTCTCGGTCCAGGAGCGCGGCGACGATCCGGCGACCGTCATCAACATCCGCGGCCTGCAGGATTTCGGCCGTGTCGCTGTTGTCGTCGACGGCGCGCGGCAGAACTATCAGCGCACCGGTCACAACGCCAACGGGTCGTTCTTCCTCGATCCCGAATTGATCGGCGGCGTCGACGTGGTGCGCGGCCCGACCGCGAACATCTACGGCTCCGGCGCGATCGGCGGTGTGGTTTCGTTCCGCACCAAGGACATCGACGACGTGGTGCGTCCGGGCGAGCGTTGGGGTGTCGACATGTCGGGCTCCTATGGCACCAACACGGACCGCGGCATGGGCTCGGTGTTCGGCGGCGTGCGCGTCGATCCGAACGTCGATGTGTTCGGCGGCGCGGTCTATCGCACCCAGGGCAATTACAAGGACGGCGCGGGCACCGAGATCGGCAACACCGGCAATGATATCGCGGCCGGCTTGATGAAGGTGACGTTCCGTCCGGCCGAAGGCCACGAGTTCAAGATCGGCGGCATCTTCCAGGACTACCAGTACAATATCGGCCAGCCGAACCGCGGCCCGACCACGACGGCGGCGCCGCTCGCCGCGATCGCGGGCTCCTCGGTCTACGCCTCCGACGCGAAGAATTACACGGGTACGTTGAGCTGGCGATATTCCAAGCCCGATGACATGCTGTTCGACTGGAATATCTCGGTCTACGGCAACCGCACCGACAACGACCAGGTCAAGACCTACAACAACCGCATCACCACCGGCGGCGGCGTCTGCACGCTAGCCAATCCCGGCAACAACATTTCTGGCTGCGTCGGCGACAAGCGCGGCTATTTGCTGGATACGGTTGGTGTCGACGTCAACAACACCTCGCGCTTCAATTTCGGCGACTGGCGCAACGCCGTGACCTACGGCTTCGACGCCTTCCGCGACGATGTCGAGACGTTCGATTCGCGCGGCAATTCCAACATCACGACGCCGGGCGGCCAGCGCACCGTGTCCGGCGGCTTCGTGCAGCTGAAGCAGAACTATTCGACGTGGCTCGAGCTGATCAGCGCTGTCCGCTACGACCATTACGAGCTCAATTCGATCAACACCACGACCAGCGGCGACCGGCTGTCGCCGAAGATCACGCTCGGCGTCACGCCGGTTGCTGGCTTCACGCCCTATGTCAGCTATGCCGAAGGCTATCGCGCGCCGTCGATCACCGAGACCCTGATCGCGGGCGGCCACGCCACCGGCGGTGGGCCGGCGCTGTTCAACTGCCCCGACGGCACCAGCGGTCTGTTCTGCTTCCTGCCCAATGCGGCGCTGCGGCCGGAGGTCGGCAAGAACAAGGAAGCTGGCATCAATCTGAAATATGACGGCATCTTCACGGCGAGCGACTCGTTCCGCGGCAAGATCAACGTGTTCCGCAACGACGTCGACGGCTATATCGACCTCGTCGCTTCGGCGCCGACCCTGACGCCGTTCGGGCGGTTCAGCCAGTTCTATCAGTACCAGAACATCGCCCACGCCCGCATCGAGGGTTTCGAGCTCGAGACGATGTACGATGCGGGCGACTGGTTCGTCGGCGTCGCCGGCCATCTGATGCGCGGCCGGAACACCCAGACCAATGTCGGGCTCGCCACCATCACGCCGCGCAAGGTGACGACGACGGGCGGCGTCCGCCTGCTCGACCGTTCGCTGATCATTGCCGCGCAATGGTCCTCGTTCGGCGCCAACAACGACCTGCCGGCGGGCTATCTGCCCTCGACCGGCTACGAGCTCGTCAACCTTTATCTGACCTGGAACGCCACCAAGGACATCACCTTCACGGCGTCGGTCGACAACCTCTTGAACCAGTACTACCGGCCTTATGCGATCCCGGGCTCCTCGACCGACGGCACGACGCAGAACGACGTGCTGTTCTCGAGCCCCGGTCCGGGCACCGTCTACAAGGCCGGGCTCAGGATTCACCTAGGTGGAGCGTAATGCGAGACGCCGATCATTCCATCCAGGTTGCTCCGGCCGCGCTGGTGCCCCCAGCGCGGCTTTGGCGCGTTCATGTTATTAACGAGATCAACCGGCAGGATCCGGGCATCCGCCGTCAAACAGGAGAGAGTTTTCATGTTCATCGCAATGAACCGGTTCCAGGTGATCAAGGGCAAGGAGCAGGCGTTCGAGACGGTCTGGAAGACGCGCGAATCCTATCTCGGCGATCTGCCTGGATTCATCGAATTTCATCTGGTGAAGGGCCCCGAGGCCGAGGACCACACGCTCTATGCGACCCACACGGTGTGGGCCAGCAAGGCGGCGTTCGAGGACTGGACGAAATCCGATGCGTTCCGCCGCGCCCATTCCCGCGCCGGCAACGAGACCGGCGGCAGCCTCTATCTCGGCCATCCCAAATTCGAGGGCTTTGAGGTGCTGATCACCGAGCGCGCGAAGAGCCCGGCATGACGGAGGCGGCCGTGCAGAACGCGGAGCTAGCGGGATTGAAGGCCTATATGGCCGACAATCCCGGCGCGGTCATCGAGGATGTCGCGCGTGAGCGCAAGGTGACGCCGCGCGCGGTGCTCGAGGCGCTCCCCGAGAGCATGGTGCGGATCGGCCCCGGCGAATTTGCCGCCGCGATGCAGGACATCGCGGAGTGGGGCGAGGTGACGCTGATCGTGCATACCGATGACGCGATCTTCGAGTTCACCGGCACCATTCCGAACGGCGAGGTCGGCCGCGGCTACTTCAACCTGATGCAGCCGAAGGGCCTGCACGGCCACCTGAGGCATGAGCGTTGCGCGGCGATCGCCTTTGTCGAGCGGCCTTTCATGGGCAAGGTGTCGGCGGTCATCGCCTTCATCAATCGCGACGGCGGCATCATGTTCAAGGTGTTCGTCGGCCGCGACGAGACGCGCGCGCTGCGCGGCGATCAGCTGGTGCGCTTTCATGCGCTGGCGGACCGCCTCGCACCGAACGCGGGCTGACACCAACGAAGGACGGGAGGCGATCATGTCGCAGCGTTGGCTTGGGCGAGGCATTTGGATGGCGGCGTCGGCCGGGCTCGGCATGCTGCCGGGCGCGAGCCTTGCCGCAGCCAACGCCGCACTGCTGCCGCGCAACCTCTCGCCCTGGGGCATGTTCGAAAGCGCCGACATCGTCGTGAAGGCGGTGATAGTCGGGCTCGCCTTCGCCTCGCTCGTCACCTGGACGGTCTGGCTCGCCAAGACCGTCGAGATCCGCCGCAAGACCGCGCTCGCCCGGCAGCGGATCGGTCTGCTGGAGCGCGACACCCAGGTCGCCGAGGTCGAGCAGGCGAGCCGCGACGGCAACGACGCGGTGGCGCAGATCGTGCAATCGGCCTCGCGCGAGGCTGCGCTGTCCGGCGGGATGTTCGACGACGGCTTCAAGGAGCGCATCGCGCTGCGGCTGGAGCGGGTCGAAGCGGCGATGTCGCGGCGGATCGCGCGCGGCACCGGTGTGCTGGCGACGATCGGCGCCACCGCGCCGTTCGTCGGCCTGTTCGGCACGGTGTGGGGGATCATGAATGCCTTCATCGGCATCTCCGAGGCCCACACCACCAATCTTGCGGTGGTCGCGCCCGGCATCGCCGAGGCGCTGCTGGCGACCGCGCTCGGCCTGGTCGCTGCGATTCCGGCGGTCGTGATCTACAATCACCTGACCCGTTCGATCGCGTCCTACCGCGCATTGCTCGGCGACGCCTCCGTCATGGTGATGCTGCTGGTCAGCCGCGAGGGCGATCGCAGCCTGTTCCGGCTGGCACGCGCTGCGGAGTAGCAGATGGGCGTCAAGCTCGGCTCCGGCGGCGCGTTCAGGCGTCGCGGCGATGACGATCTGGTCGAGGCGCACGAGATCAACGTCACGCCGTTCATCGACGTGATGCTGGTGCTGCTCATCATCTTCATGGTGGCGGCGCCGCTTGCGACCGTCGATCTCGGCGTCGATCTGCCGGCCTCGACCGCCGAGCCGCAGCCGCGGCCGGACAAGCCGGTGTTCGTCACCGTGAAGCCCGATCTCTCCGTCGCGGTCGGCGAGGACGTGATCGCGCGCGAGATGCTGACGTCAACGCTTGATGGCGCCATGCAAGGCAGGAAGGAAGAGCGTATCTTCCTGCGCGCCGACAAGGCGGTCAGCTATGGCGATCTGATGGAAGTGATGAACCTGCTGCGCAACGCCGGCTATCTCAAGATCGCGCTGGTCGGCCTCGACGGACGCAGCTGATCCATGAATGCGTACGCGCTTCATGATGCGGGCGGCGAGATCTGGCTGAGGCGCTGGGGCCTGTCGGCGGCAGCGATCCTGGCGGCGCATGCGGCGCTGCTCGCGCTCGGGATGGCATGGGTCTCGGCACCGCCGCCGGGCGTTGCGGTGCCGGCGGTGCTGGTCGACCTGACGCCGATCACCTCGGCGCCGGAGATTTCGGAGACCGAGCTGCCGCCGGGCCCGGCGATGCAGGAGGCCGACGCGTCGCCGCCGAAGCCTGCCGCCGCGCAGCCCGTGCAGCAGGAGATCGCGCCGACGCCGATGCAGGAGAAGCCCGACGTCGTTGCGCCGCCGGAACAGAAGCCGCAGATCACGCCGCCGACACCCGAGCCCGCGAAAGTCGTTCCGGAGACGAAGCCCGAACCGGTCAAGCCGAAGGTGGTGCGTCGGGATGCCAAGAAGCCATCCGAGGCGACGCCGGCACCGCGCACCAGCGCGCCAAGCCGCGCCGAACGGCAGGCGCCGGCTGCCTCCGCGATCAGCGCCGGTGCAGCGGCGTCAGCGATCGCGGCCTATAACGCCCGCGTCCGCGCGCATCTGTTACGCTTCCACTCCTATCCGACCGGCGGCAACGGCCAGCGCGGCGTGGTCCGCCTGGTGTTCACGCTCGGCCGCGGCGGACAGGTGCTGTCGAGCCATCTCGGCGGCTCGTCCGGCAATCCAACCTTCGACGCGCGGGCGCTGGCGATGGTGCGCCAGGCCCAACCGTTTCCCGCGTTTCCGTCCGAGATCACGCAGGGCTCGATGGGTTTCTCCGTGCCGGTCGCGTTCGTGCCGCGGTAGCGTCAGATTCTTGTTGATCCAAGCCGCGCTTCCTACCCCGTCATCCTGAGGTGCGAGCCTTGCGGCGCGCTTGCGCCGCTGGGCGAGCCTCGAAGGATGAATCGGCCACCGGCGGGGCCGTGCATCCTTCGAGGCTCGCCGAAGTGGCTCGCACCTCAGGATGACGGAGATAGAGCGAATTGCGCGTCCCTGTGCCCAACTACTCCTTCACCGCCCCCGTCAGCGACGACACGTAGTAGTCGACGAACAGCGAGTAGAACAGCGCGACCGGCAGTGAGCCGAGCAGCGAGCCCGCCATCAGCGCGCCCCACTGGTAGACGTCGCCGGTAACGAGCTCGGTCAGGATCGCGACCGGCACCGTCTTGTTGGCGCCGCTCTGGATGAAGGCGAGCGCGTAGATGAACTCGTTCCAGGACAGCGTGAAGGAGAAGATGCCGGCCGAGATCAGGCCGGGCACCGCGAGCGGCAGCGTGATCCGCCACAGGATCTGCAGCCGCGTCGCGCCGTCGACCAGCGCGCACTCCTCGAGCTCGTATGGGATCGACTTGAAATAGCCGATCAGGAGCCAGGTGCAGAACGGCACCAGGAAGGTCGGATAGACCAGGATCAACGCCAGCGGCGAATCGAACAGGCCGAACTGTACGATCACGGTGGCGAGCGGAATGAACAGGATCGACGGCGGCACCAGATAGGCGAGGTAGATGCCGAGGCCGACATAGGGACTGCCGCGGAAGCGCAACCGCTCGATCGCGTAGGCGGCGAGCGTCGAGGCGAACAGCGACAGGAAGGTCGAGCCGATCGCGACCAGCATGGTGGTCTTCAGCCAGCGCGGATAGGCGGTGTCGAACAACAAATGCTTGATATGCGCGAGCGTCGGCGAGGTGATCCAGAACGGATTGTGCTCCTTGTAGTTCAGCAGCTCCGCGTTCGGTTTGAACGAGGTGACCGCCATCCAGTAGAACGGGAACAGCAGGATCAGGATGAAGCAGGCGAGCGGCAGATAGATCATCACCACGCGGCGGGCGCGGGAGTCCCACGCCATCGTGTCGGGCGTGGCGCTGGCGACGTTGGAGGATTGGGCTGCAACGTCAGTCATTGGCTTCTCCCTGCTGCCATTTGCGGCGCGCGAGGCCGAAGTAGCTGAACAATGTTGCGAACACCAGGAACGGGATCATCGAGACGGCGATCGCGGCACCTTCGCCGAGCTCGCCGCCGGCGATGCCGCGCTGGAACGCCAGTGTCGCGAGCAGATGGGTCGAGTTGACTGGGCCGCCGCGGGTGATGGCGTAAACCAGCTGGAAGTCGGTGAAGGTGAAGATGATCGAGAACGTCATCACGATCGCCAGGATCGGCATCATCATCGGGAAGGTGATGTAGCGGAAGCGCTGCCAGGAGGTGGCGCCGTCGAGCATCGCCGCCTCGTAGAGCGAGGGCGAGATGGTCTGCAGCCCCGCCAGCAGCGAGATCGCGACGAACGGGATGCCGCGCCAGATATTGGCGGCGATCAGCGAGAACCGCGCCGGCCAGGGCGAGCCGAGGAAGTCGACATTGCTGTCGCGCCAGTGCAGCACGTCGACCAGGAGATAGGAGATGATCGAGAACTGCGGATCGTAGATCCACCAGAACGCCAGCGCGGAGAGCACCGTCGGCACGATCCACGGCAACAGCACGATGGCGCGGATCAGGCTCTTGAACGGGAAATGGTTGTTGAGCAGCAGCGCCAGCCAGAAGCCGAGCGCAAATTTTCCGAAGGTTGCGATCGCGGTATAGAAGATCGAGTAGAACACCGCGTTCCACCACAAGGAATCCTTGAGCAGATACTGGAAGTTCTCAAGTCCGATGTAGATGCCGCGCTGGCCGATCGTGGTGTCGGTGAAGGCGAGCCAGATGCCGAGGCCCAGCGGGTAGGTGAGGAACACCAGCAGCAGGCCGATCGCCGGCGCAAGGCACATCACGATCAGGAACGGCTTGTAGTCGAACAGGCGCGCGAGCCGGCCCGGCTGGTGCAGCGCCGCGCCGCGTGAGGGGAGAGTGGTGACAGACATCAGGTTCTTGTCTCGGTCCGACTTCCAGGGTCATTCCGGGATGGTGCGTTAGCACCAGACCCGGAATCTCGAGATTCCGGGTTCGATGCTACGCATCGCCTCGGAATGACAGCGGCTTGAGGTCGATCTTACCGGCCTTGCCGCCGGAAGTACCGCTTCGCGCGCTGTTCGGCTTCGGCGGCGGCGGCCTCGGGCGTTGCGGCGTCGGTCGCGACCGAGGCGCACATCTGCACCATCACATAGTCGGCGTTGACGGCGCCGGTCGCGGTCGAGATCGGCCCCTTGTAGCCGTTGTAGTAGGGGCTCCGCATCGTGTCCTTGAAGATCGCGACCTTGGGGTCGCTCGACCACACCGCGGCGTCGGCATAGGCCGCCAGCGGCTGCGACCAGTAACCGGAGTTGGCGTTGAGCCACGGCTCGTACTGCTCGTGCTCGAGCATGAACTGCAGGAATGCCTTCGCCGCGTTGGGATACTTGCTGTGCTTGAACACCATTGCGTTCAAGGTCAGGCCGGACATCGGAGAGGTCGGGGCCAGCCCCTTGATCAGGAACTGATGCGCGGTGTCGTCGGCGATCGCCTTGGTCGCGGGGTCGTTCTTCAGCGAGAAATACAGCGAGACGCCGTTTGCGGTCAGGCCGATCTCCTGCGACGAGTAGGCGCGGTTGTTGGAAACGTCGTTCCAGGACGGCGTACCGGCGATGAAGGTCGGATAGAGCTCCTTCAGATATTTCAGCGCCGCGATCGTTTCCTTGCTGTTGATGATGATGTTGCCTTCCTCATCGAGCAGCGCGGCGTTGTGCGACCACAACAGCCAGTTGGCGAAGCCGTTGCCGTCGCCGACCGCATTGCCGAGTGCGAAGCCCGCGGGCTTGCCGGCCGCCTTCAGCTTCTTGCAGAGTTCGAGGAAGCCGGCGTGGTCCTCCGGCACCTTGTCGAAGCCGGCGGCGTTGACCAGCGACTTGCGGTAGACCAGCGGGCCGCCCGAGGCGCCGAACGGCAGGCCGACCCAGCTCTTCGACTTCGAGCGCATGCCGTATCGGCGCGCCAGCGTGAGCCATCCGCCATAGCGCTTGTCGAGATAGTCGGCGACATCGGTCAGCTCGATCAGCTTGTCGATATAGATGTGCGGCGCGTCGCCGAAGCCGATGATGATGTCGGGGCCGGCGCCGGAGTTCGAGGTCACGGCGGTCTGCTGGTTGATGTCCTCCCAGCCGACGAAGTCGACCTTGATGTCGACCCCGGTCTTGTCGGTGAACTTCTTGGCATTGGCGCGGAACACGTCCTCGTCGGCCTGGACGAAGCGCACCGGCCGCAGCATGCGCAAGGTGGCGTCCTTTTCGATCGGCAGCGACGGCGCCGCCACGTCGGCAGCCTTCACCTTCGATGCCTCCTGCGCCGAAGCGCCGGTGACCGCCAGCGCCGCCGCGGAAGCCCCCAGCACCAGCGCGTCGCGACGCGTGATCTCGTACTTCATGTCGTTCGCACTCCCGTTCTTATTGTTTCGTTGTTGTTTTTCCTTCCCGGCGTTTGGCCGCCGGTGAAGGGTCTTGTGGTCTCGGCCCGCCCGCCGCGCAAAGGGCCCGCAAGAGGCGGGCCCCGCACGAAAAGCGCATTCCCGCCCTAGCTGTTCGGACCGCGATCCATGCTGACGGGCTGCCAGCGGCGCAACGCGGTGTTTTGCAGCACCGACGGGTTGACGCAGCTTACCGGCCACATGCCTTGCAGCACTAGTGACAATTCGTAGCCCACCCGGCGCTTGCGCGCCTCGTCAAAACGTGCCGACGCCGAGGCGACATGGGCGGTCAAGGTAACATTGTCCATCCCGAGCATCGGATTGTTGTGCGACGGGGGCTCCTTTTCCAGCACGTCGAGCGCGGCGTGGGCGATCCAGCCCTCCTGCAGCGCCTTGATCAGCGATTCCTCGTCGACCGTAGCGCCGCGGCCGGTGTTGATGAAGATCGCCGACTTTTTCATCTGACGAAAATGCTTCTCGGTCAGCATGTGGTGCACTTCGGGCCGCGCCGGGGCGTGCATCGAGACGAAATCCGACTGCGACAGCACCTCCGACAGCGTCGAGGGGATCACGCCGTGGTCGTACATCAGGGTTTCCTGGATGAAGGGATCGTAGGCCACCATCCTGAGGCCGAACGGCGCGGCGCGCTTGGCGACGGCGCGGGCGACCCGGCCGAATGAGATGAAGCCGAGCGTCTGGCCCATCAGCCGCGGAATCTTCAAGAGCGCCGGACGGCCCTCGGCCCAGCGCCCGGTGCGCACCATCTTGTCCTGCTCGATCAGGCGACGGAAGCCTGCGAGCAGCAGCATCATGGCGTGGTCGGCGACCTCCTCGATGAAGGTATCGGGGATGTTGGTGACGGGAATGCCGCGGGCGGTCGCGGCCTTGACGTCGACCGAGTCGACGCCGACGCTGCCGAGCGTGATCACCTTGCAGTTCTCGAGCGCGTCGATCACCGCCTTGGTGATCGGCATGCCCTTGGCGTAGATCGCGTCGGCGGTGCGTGCCGCCGCGATGAATTCGGCCTCATTGGCCGGCGCCTCGACGATCTCGGCGCCGATCGGATCGAGCGCCTCGCGCTCATAATCGTAGCCGCCGCCTGCGACCGTGAAGCTCGCGCCCTTCGGCGTGACCACCCTGAATTTCGACATTGTCTGCTCCCGATGTGAGTCTGCTGTTCTTGCTTCTTGCTTCTTGCTGGTTTGCTGCTGGATCTTGCTTCTTGGTCTTCTTGCTTCTTGGGGCGTGGCTGGAGTCCGCCGCCTTCCCATGCTTGTACGCGAGCCGCGCTGTTCTCTCCACAATTGCCGGTTGGTCCGCGGCCTGATTCTCCGGGCTTCTACGGGGAACCTCCGTAACCATCAGGTAAAGGGTCTCACATTACGGTGCGCGGAATCAATCCGCCAATCGCGTCGCGTTCCCCGCCTCTTCTGGAGACCCCCGTGAAGCTGTCAAATCTGAAGATCACCCCCAAGCTCGGCATTCTGGTGGGGGTGACCCTCCTTGGCCTGTGCACGGCCGGCATCCTCGCCGGTCACCTGATGCAGCGGGAGATGCTGAATGCGCGCATCGATCAGGCCAAGGCCATCGTCGAGATGGCGAAGAACATGGCGGCGGGCCTGAAGAAGGATGTCGATGCCGGCAAGCTGACCAAGGAAGCGGCACTGGCCGAGTTCGGCAAGCGCGCCAACACCCTGACCTACGACAACGGCGCCGGCTATCTGTTCGGCACCGACTACAACGGCATCACGGTGCTGGCGCCCGATCCGAAGCAGGTCGGAACCAATCGCATGGACGTCGTGACCAATGGTCGCAAGCTCTCGCAGGAACTGATGGACGGCGTGAAGGCCAAGGGCGAGATCCTGCTGTTCTATGATTATGTGAAGCCCGGCCAGGAGACGCCGATCCGCAAGCTCGGCTACGCCGTCGCGGTCCCCGGCTTCGACATGTATCTCGGCACCGGCGCCTATCTCGACGATATCGATGCCAAGATGCGGCCGATTGCCTGGCTGCTCGGCCTCGCGATCCTCGGCATCGGCATCGTTTCCGGTTCGGTCGCCTGGCTGATCGGCCGCAGCATCTCCCGTCCGCTCAACCTGCTCGGCGCCCGCATGCGCGACATCGCCGACGGTAAGCTCGACGGTGACATCCCCGGCGTCGGCCGCGGTGACGAGGTCGGCGGAATGGCGGCCACGGTTCAGGTCTTCAAGGACAACGCGGTTCGCATCCGCGGTTTGGAACAGGCCGAGGCCGAGACCAAAGCACGCGCGGAGGCCGAGCGCCGTGGTGCGATGGAGAATATCGCCAACGATTTCGAGCGCAGCGTGAACGGCATCGTCCGCACGGTGGCCTCCGCCGCCGCCGGCATGCAGACCACGGCGCAGTCGATGACCGCAACCGCCAGCGATGCCAGCGCGCGGGCCGCCACCGTCGGCGCGGCGTCCGACAGCGCCTCCAACAATGTCGGCACCGTCGCCGCGGCCGCCGAGGAGCTCTCCAGCTCTGTTGCCGAGATCTCCCGCCAGGTGGCGCGCTCCAGCGAGGTCGCAAGCCAGGCGGTGGCCGATGCCGAGCGCACCAATGCGACCGTGCAGGCGCTCTCCACCGGCGCCGAGAAGATCGGCGAGGTGGTCAAGCTGATCCACTCGATCGCAGCCCAGACCAACCTGCTCGCGCTCAATGCCACCATCGAGGCGGCGCGCGCCGGCGAGTCCGGCCGCGGTTTCGCGGTGGTCGCCTCCGAAGTGAAGGCGCTGGCCAACCAGACTGCGAAGGCGACCGAGGAGATCTCGGCGCAGGTCGCGGCGATGCAGGCGTCCACCGGCGAGGCCGTGACCTCGATCGGCGGCATCACAGCGACCATCGCGCAGATGAGCGAGATTACCGCCTCGATCTCGACCGCGATCGACCAGCAGGGCGATGCGACGCGTGAGATCGCGCGCAACATCCAGCAGGTCGCGGCCGGCTCGAGCGAGATCTCCGCCCATATCGGCGGCGTCACGTCAGCGGCCGCCGCCACCGGCACCGCGGCCGGCGACGTGCTGTCGAATGCCCGCGAGCTCGACACGCAGTCCGGCATGCTGCGCAATGCGGTCGACGAGTTCCTGCAGAAGGTGCGCGCGGCGTAAGCGAGCCGCGTAGGGTGGGTTAGCGACGCTACGCCACCCAACGATTCCGCATCCCCGTCATCCTGAGGAGCGCGCTTTTGCGCGCGTCTCGAAGGATGCACGGCCACCAGCCGGGCCGTCGATCCTTCGAGACGGCCGCGTTGCGGCCTCCTCAGGATGACGGAGTTGGCAGACTTCGTCGCTTCGCTTCGCTCGCAATAACGGGTGTCTCTACTGCTTCTCGATCCCGGCGTCGGCGATCAGCTTCTCCCACAGCACGAGCTGCTCCTTGAGGAATGCCTCGAACTCCTCGGGCGTGCCGGAGAATGCCTCCATGCCGCGCTCGGCGAGCTGGCTTTTGATATCCGGCCGCTCGACGATCTTGCGGATCTCCGCATTCAGCCTGACCACGACGTCCTTCGGCATGTTGGCGGGACCGAGATAGCCTTGCCAGGAGGTGATATCAAAACCCTTCACGGTGTCGTCCATCGTGGGCAGGTCCGGCAGCAGCGCCGACTTCCGCTTGGTGGTGACGGCGAGCGGCTTCAGCACCTTGGCGTTGACGTGCGGCAGCCCGGTCGGCACGTCGATGAACATCATCGAGATGCGGCCGGCGATGACGTCGGTCAGTGCCGGCGGCGAGCTCTTGTAGGGCACATGCAGAAGGTCGATGCCGGCGAGGCGCGCGAAGGTCGCGCCGGAGACGCTCGCCGACGACGAGCCGCTGGCGTAGCTGTACTTGCCCGGCTCCTTCTTGGCGAGCGCGATCAACTCGGCGACCGAGTTCGCCGGGATGTCCGGATGGATCACCAGCATGAAGGGCAGGTCGCCGGTGCGCGCGATCGGCGTGAAATCCTTGATCGGATCGTAGTTCATGGTCTTGAGCAGATACGGATTGGCCGAGTGCGTCGTGTTCGTGGTGACGAACAGCGTGTAGCCGTCGGGGGCGGAGCGGGCGACATAGTTCGCCGCGATCGACCCGTTGGCGCCGGCCCGGTTGTCGATCACCATGCCGACGCCGAGCGCAACCCCGAGCTCCTTGGAGATCAGCCGCGTCGTGGTGTCGGTGCCGCTGCCGGCGGCAAACGGCAGCACCAGCGTGATGTTGCGGGTGGGATAGGTCTGGGCAAGTGCCGCATCGGACATCGCCGCGAACGCGGCGGCGGCCGCGGCGGCCAGGCAGCAATATCGTCTCAATCCCATGATCATGTCGTCGTCCCCCCGGCGCAGGCCCTGAACAGGCCGATTGCGGCCGAAGCTAGCCCGGCCGCCATGGCCGCGGAAGCCGTGCCGGGAGCAGCCTTTCGCCGCATGGTCACTCCCGGGCCGTCGCAGGGGCGCGCTGCCAAAAATATCGAAAACAACCCCATGCAAAGGAGCCGGTGGCGGCCGCGCTCGACCAGGCAACTTGACACGTCGGGCAAATCAGCGCCATTGTTCCGATATTCCGAAAATTGGTCGTAAGGGACGCTACGATCCCGCCGGGAAGACCTGCGCGACGTGAAACGCCTTGGTGGTGATGAGCCACCGGCCATCGATCCGATGAAACACCAGATGATCGATGAAGCCGGTCTGGCCGGCCCTGACGCGCACTTTGGCGACGGCCAGATCGGACGCGGTCTGGTCGATGCTGATGATGGCCTCCTCGCGCGGCGATTTCATCGACGCCGGCGAGGGACGGCTGCGGATGAAGTCGCGGAATTCGGCGGCCGACCGCACCGTGTGCTTGCCGTCCCGGATGCCGTGCACGATGCAGGCATCGGAGAAGACGTCGCGGAACCGGCTATCGTCGACGTCGTACATCAGGTTGAAATATCCATCGATCGCGGATGCGATGGCCTGGATGTCGCTCATTGCAAAATCTCCTTGGCGGTTGATGTGGCGGTGGCCGCACCGGATCGAACCGGTGATCTGCGCCGACAGTGGCCGATATGATGGCGGAGTGCTACGACTGGGCGGTCATCTCTTGGATGACTGAAAGGCATCGGCATGGACGAAGTTGACGGTCGGCTGGTTGGCGGCCTGGTGGTCCTCGCGGCGCTGGCGGATGCGCGCAGTTTTGGCCGGGCCGCCGAACGGCTCGGTATGACGCAATCCGGGGTCAGCAAGGCGATCGCCAAGCTCGAGGCGCGTCTCGATGCCAGGCTGGTTCACCGCACGAGCCGCGCCGTCGAGCTCACCGAGGAAGGACGCGCGCTGTATGAGCGGGTTGCCGCGCATCTGGCGGGGATCGGCGAGGCGGCGGCGGAGACCGCGAAATCGCGCGATGCGGTTCGCGGCAGGCTGCGGGTCAATGTCGACCCGCTGTTCTCCCGCATGGTGCTGTCGCCGAAGCTGAGCGAGTTCCTGCTGCAGAATCCGGGCATGGAGCTGCGTATCGAGACCCGCGACCGGATCGCGGATCTGGTCAGCGACGGTTTTGATCTGGCGGTGCGTTTCGGCGAGCCGACGCCATCGGCGCTGATTGCGCGCCGCGTACTCGATACGCGCGTGCTCACCGTGGCCTCGCCGATCTATCTCGAACGACACGGCCGGCCGCTTGATCCGCGGGAGCTGGCAAGCCGCGACCATCAGTGCATCCAGGCAATCGACGCGGCGACCGGGCGTCCCTTCGATTGGGAATTTCGACGTGGCGGCGAGGTCGTGCCGGTCGCGGTCAACGGGCGGCTGACGGTGACCGATTCGGGAACCAAGCTCGGCGCTTGCCTGGCCGGCTTCGGCATCGCGCAGGTGATCGATCTCGGCCTCGACGATCACCTGAGGAGCGGCGCGCTGATCGAGCTGTTTCCAGACTGGCCCGACGAGCGTTTTCCGCTCTACGTCTATTACGCCTCGCGCAACCACGTGCCGGCCAAGGTGAGGCGGTTCATCGACTTCATCACGGAAACGCTGGCGGCAAAGTCACATTCGCCGCGCAAATCCGCCGGCTTGCGCAAGGTAGGCTAGCGATCTCTCGGCGTCAGCCAGGCTTCGCGGAGCCTTTGGCGGAACCTTGCCGTGAGGCGATGATGACGCCGGCGAGCACCAGCGCGTAGCCGATCAAATGGAACGGCGCGAGCGTCTCGCCGAGCAGCAGGATCGCCATCGCCGAGCCGAACACCGGCACCAGATGGAAGAACGGCGCGGCGCGGTTCGGGCCGATCAGCGCGACGCCGCGGTTGAAGAACAGATAGGCAAGCGTGGACGGGAAGATCAGCGTGTAGCCCAGCGTGGCAAAGGTCAGGACGTCGAGCTTCAGCGTCACGCCGCTTAAGAATTCCCAGGCCGCCACCGGCAGCAGCATCAGCGCACCGCAGCAGGTGGTGAACGAGATCAGCGAGAGCTGATGGATTTTCGGCCGCCGCGGGATCAGCGCCGAATAGAGCCCGAACGACACCAGCGAGGCGCCGAACATGATGTCGCCCCGGTTGAAGCTGATGCTGGCGAGCGCGGAGAAGTCGCCGCGCAGGATGATGGTCAGCACACCGGCCAGCGAGATCGCGATGCCGGCCAGCTGCGCCGGCGTCAACCGCACGCCGAACAGGATCAGCGACCACAGCGCCACGAACAGCGGCCCCGCCGACTGGATCAACAGCGCATTCAACGCCTCGGTGTACTGCATCGCCCAGTACGAGATCGCGTTGTTGAAGGCGAAGCCGACCGCGGACAACAGCAGCATCAGCGGCAGGGCGCTGCGCAGCTTCGGCCAGTCCTGTTTCAGGTGCGGCCAGGCGAACGGCAACAGGATCAGGAAGACGCCGAACCAGCGGATCGTGGTCAGCGTGACCGGCGGCACATGGCTGCCGACATGCCGCGCCAGCACGATGTTGGCGGCCCAGAACAGCGACGTCAGGCTGAGCAGCAGATAGGGCTGATTATTGAGCCAGCTGAGCGGCGAGCGGCGTGGCGTTGTGGCAGGTGCGGGCAAAGCGGTCATTATTGGGCGGATGTTGTGCCCGAATCCGCCGCCGCGACAAGACGAAAGAGCGGATTGGAGCCATGCGTGCGGGGCTACAATCTGGCGAGGGAGCCACACCGCCGGAGACGTCATTGCCGTGGAATAACAGAACCCGTCATCCTGAGAGGCTGTGAATCTATGTGATTTGAGGCGTTTCCGTTTGCGGAACGGTGAGTCGAATGATTCTC
>NZ_JASAUT010000075.1:0-35672 GCF_029952935.1 Bradyrhizobium sp. Mp19
GGCGCCTCTTCCTGGCCACCCTCATCGCAGCCATCAGCGACCGTTCACCGCTGCAATCGGCTTCTTAACGGACGACTACCGACTGCCGGCGCAACCTTGTACGTCGACAGGTCGGAAACTTCTTTTGAGTACGGCTCATTAGATCCGTTCACTAGGCCGTGTACCTATAAAACTTGGCGGCTCATGTGACTGGTGACTACGTCCGCTTTGCTCCAATAGCGACCAAGTTCGTGCGGCAGCACAATATGTCGCGATGGCCAGAAGGAGACATTGCCGGCGGTCAGACTAGTGGGCGTCCGGAGTGTTGGCTCGTTCCGGCTGTGTGACAAATCTTCCCGCACCGCTCCATTGTTCCTAACTTAGCAAGATCAAACTCTCGCCAACTGGAGCGCGGCCTCAACGCCGCCTTCCAGGATCTGCTCTGCCTGGATGGTGTCGGGGACGGCCCGCGCGAACTGGAGAGTGCCCACCATGAGACCGAAGATGGCGGTCGCACGGCGGCGGCTCGCTGCAGAGTCGGCACCCGGAAGTAGTGCAGCCAGCGACGAAACGTAGCTTCGCAGCGCTTTCTCGTAGTCCTGCCGAGTGGACAGGGGCTGGCGTGCGATTTCCGGGAGCAACGCCGCCGAAGGGCACCCGTCCGCCGGGTCTTCGAGGTGAGCGCGGTTGAGGTATCTCCGGATCGCCCCCTCGAGGGACAGGCCCGGCCGCTGTTCCTCATCGAGGCGATGTTGTTGGTCGCTAAGCGCGCTCGCCAGCGCCTCGCGAACGAGTGCGTTTTTGGACCCGAAGTGCGGAGAGAATGCGCCCTTAGTCAGACCGGCCTCGCCCATGATCCCGGCGATCCCGGCGGCGGAGATACCGTCTTGGCGTATGCACTTCGAGGCTACATCGATGATGTGTCGTCGCGTCGCGGCCTTGTGTCCTTTCTCGAAACGCATCTCCACTCCTTCGATATCCGTTAAGCTGCGGCCGCTTCCAATAGGGCCTGGAGGTCGCGATCACGTTGCTGGGCAACTGCATTCACATGTTCGCTGCCAAACTGACTGAACAGGGATGCCGGCCGATCATATCCACACGCGACACCGCCATCTTCATCCTCGCGCAGAAGGACGCGGATGGGTGCGTACAGCCCCGCCGACAATCGATGGCGGGTCATCTTGGACGCGGTGAGCGGATTTCCGATATCAAACTGGATGGATCGTCGTGTCAGCTGAGCAACAGCTAGGAGCGCGCCGTGGTCACCCTGCCCGAAAATGGTGAGCGGCGAAGATGCCTCCAACTCTCGAAGGGCGCGCTCACTTTCGCCGTATCGCAGGAGAGTGAATATCCCGTCATCGATGCGCCGCGCCAAGGTCGCGAGCTTGGCTCGAACGTCCTCGAAGGGCTGTGTTGAGCGGATGGTAACGTACTCGACCGGAATGGCACGCGTTGAGTGCAGTGCATTGGACATCTGGTGATCCTCTAATCTTTTGTCGCTGTCTGCAGGCCCCCTTCGCGACGCGAAGCAACCACGACACTAGGTTGAACCGGACTTGGCACCCAAGATGCCTTCGATACCGCGGGCAAGGTTTAGAAGCCGCTGATCACTTCCTAGAGGGCCATCCAGTTCGAGCCCGATCGGCAACCCCGCGCGAGACAGGCCGACAGGAAGGCTGATACCGGGCAGTCCCACGCTGCTTGCCGACACCGTGTGGTTCGCCAGAGCGAGGTAGCTGACGTCCTGCCCCGCGATGTGGACGGTCGCCTGCTCCCCGATCGAAGGCGCCGTGCAGGGCGTGGTCGGTTGCAGAATGACCCACGCCCCATGAGCGACGAACGCCGTGTTGAGGCGACGCTGGATTTCCGGCCGGCTCACGTTGAGCGCCATCTGATAGGCCTCTGCCGAGGTAGCACCTGCACCACCTGGCAATACGATGTGCTCCCACGCCTGCCGAAGCTGAGGCTTAAGGCTTTCGTAAATGGCCTCAAACGCGGTCGGAATCGCGTGGCGCCGAAGAAACTCCGAAATCGCGCCCATCGTCTCATGAGCGAAGATGCCCCATGTTGCCGTTTGGACGAGGGAATTGAAGTCGCGGCCAAGGTCCATTTCCACGACCTCGGCGCCGGCGTCCTGCAGTTGCCGCACCACCGCACGGAATCGGGACTCGACTTCGGGGTCAACCAGATCCAGGAACTGTCGCGGGGCGAAGGCGAGCCGGGCTCCCTTTAAGCCGTAGTCGCCGTCGGAGGACTCCGCAGCCTGTTCGCCAGTCACGACGTGGTCAACCAGAATGCAGTCCTCAACGCTTCGGGCAAACACGCCCGTCGTGTCGAGTGTATGGGAGATCGGAGCAACGCCGTTGCGCGGCCAACGCCCGGTGGTTGGCTTGAAGCCCACGACTCCACAGAACGATGCGGGTACCCGGATGGACCCAACGGTGTCACCGCCCAAGGACGCGGGAACCAGTCCAGCAGCCACGGATGCGGCGGAGCCGCTTGAGGAGCCGCCTGACATGTGATCCCGCGCGTGCGGATTCTTCACCTGACCATAACGTGCGTTGTGACCGGTCAAGCCGTAAGACATCTCGACAAGGTTGTTCTTGCCGAAAATCAACGCGCCCGCCTCCTTAATTGCCCGGACAGCGTCGGCATCTTCGCGCGGCACAAAATGAGCCAGACCTTCGATTCCCAGACTGGTGGGTAGCCCTTTCGTCAAATAACTGTCCTTCACCCCAAGCGGCATGCCAAGGAGCGGGGCCGCCGATCCGGCCGCACGCAACTTGTCTGCGGCCCTCGCGGCCGCCAGCACCTCCGCCTCATCGATGGTGATGAAGGCGTTCAGTTCGGCAAGCGCTCGGGCGCGCTGTAAAAGAGCCGCCGTGTAGGCCTCGGAGGTGATGTCGCCGTTGCGAACCGCTGCTGCAGCGGTTGCGAGCCCAAACGAGCTGACATCTGCGGTTTGTCGCGATGAGGCAGTTGTCTTGTCGTCCACGAAATCCTCGCCAGGAGCTGTTTGGCGGCACCCGGCCGCCACCTAACGGTGGTCCAGCTCAATGCCATTACGGTCATAATATTAAATTACAATCGTAATTCAATCGGGGTGGCGACCTGCTGGGGACACATGCGCGTGAAGTGCCGATGGACGGTTGCGAGCAATGATTGGTTCAGCGACTTCTGCAATGGGTCATTTTCGACGGTTTCTGCGGAGATAGTCGGCTGGCTGACGTCCGCTTCCCCGTAAGCGTCCAACCGGGGCCTGCCCGGAAGCGTCGCGTCAGGCCAGACCCCCTGTGATTCAAACTCCCAAACTGGGGGCTGGAATCATGCGCTACGAACTCGCCGATCATGAATGGATTGCCATCAAGCCGATGCTGCCGAACAAGCCGCGCGGCGTTCCTCGGGTTAACGACCGTCGTGTCCTCAATGGCATCTTCTGGGTCTTGCGTTCCGGAGCACCTTGGCGCGATTTGCCGGCGGCGTTCGGTCCTTACACCACTTGCTACAACCGCTTCGTTAGGTGGCGGCGAGCTGACGTCTGGAGCCGCATCATGGACGCACTTGCGGCTGCCCATGATGCCGCTGTCCAAATGATCGACAACTCGATTGTCCGCGGCATCAACATGGGGCCTGCATCACAAGGAACGAGCGCCTATCGATGGGAAGGTCGCGCGGCGGCTTGACGAGCAAAATCCACGCGGTGGTCGATAGCAATGGTTTGCCGGTACGGTTGACGTTGAGCCCCGGCGAGGCCCACGACGTTCGACTTGCAGGACAACTGCTCTCTCATCTGAAGTTCGGGTCAATGTTGCTTGCCGACCGTGGCTATGACGCCGACTGGATAAGAGAGCTTGCCATGAAAAAGGGGTCGTGGGCCAACATCCCGCCGAAACGCAATCGCAGCGATCCGATCTGCTTCAGCTCCTATCTCTACCGCGCTCGCGACTAGGTCGAACGGCTCTTCAACAGGATCAACCAATGTCGTCGTGTGGCGACGCGTTACGACAGGCTTGCGGGAAACTACCTTGCCTTCGTCCAACTCACCTCTATCCGCCTATGGCTGGCTGCGCGTTATGAGTGCACGCCCTAACGAGCTCTCTGGGCCGGAGCAGAGCAATGGTCTCCTTGAGTTTGCGGATACTTTGCAGGACGTTGTGCTCTCGCGGCCAACGGGCATTTGTGCAAGCGCTGTGGAGCTGAGCGGAAGTATGGATTCGGCTTCGGTCGCGATTGCTGTTGGCAAAAGCGTGAAAACCGTAAGGTGTGGCGGCATCCTGTTGGGCGACGGGAGCAGCCCCAGGCAGTCTGATCGGCGAGCGCGCATTCTGAGCGCACTGAATTGCCGCGATCACCCCCTTGAAATGCATACCCACATGCCGGCGATTGATCTGGATCTTGCCCCAGAACGACGCCTGCCACTCACTTCAGAGTATTGCCTGGAGGCATTTGAGGCGCTCTGCGACAGCTTTCGCGCGGACGGCTACGAAATCGTCTGGTCCGGCATAGGCGGCGACAAGCTTTGCGCTTGCTCCACCGCCGAGGAGGGCGGCTCAAGATCTTCGTCTTCACGTCACCTGGAGATCGCCGTTGAACTTGCAGACGGCCTGTTGACAAATCGCGCGCTCGACGCCGCTCATTCATCCTTCCTTTTCAGCGCGCCGCTTAGCGCGACCGTATCCACATTTCTGCTCGCAAGCCTTTGTCATGCTCGTCCACTCGCAAGGCGAGGACTTTGGCCCGTTCGCCCGCTAGGCGATCCGAGATTGATTAATACTGCAGCGAAGCTTCCGCTTGCACTTCGCGCGGGCAAGGAAATATTCCGTTCCTACCTGCGTAATCGGCTGCGCTGCGATGTGTTTCCGCACGGTTATGCAAAGGAGACTTTCGCGCTTGTGTTACCAAAGGCGATTGCGGCTCGTGCAGACACGATTTCATCGCAGCTTTCCTCTTGCGCCCTGGCCGACTTCGGCTTGGTTTCGCGAGAGTCCGTTATGGCGCTCTTGAATAGGGTATTAACAACGCAAGTTGCTGCAACCAGCGCCTTGGTTCGCTTCCTGTGGGCGGAACGCTTCGTTCGGCAACTATGTTGAGAGCTTCACCATCAACAACCACCGGTTAGAACACCTGCTACATCAAAGAAAGGTTGAGAATTGGACGTTCTCGCCCATCGGCACGATGGAGCTAGACTGTGTCGGCGTGTATCGCGGGGCTATCGGCAGAGAACGCGACACTGGACGTTATCGTTTACCCCTGTCGTTGCATGCCGTTTAGCCCTTTTTCCGTTAGATAGATTCGTCTTTTGGAGGCGGGTCGCTCGCGAAGGGAGGCGCCGTCTGGCGCGCACTCTGTCACGCATCCCGGCAAGCCATAAGGATATGGACAGGGCTCTTCGGCCTGCACTTACCGTTAGATCACCAGAAGAACTCTCCTGGTGAACGCATTGGAATGGCTTTCGTCGGACCTATGACTACTAACGGTTGACGGAGCTGCGATACCCCGCGCGGTCGCTAGGCCTTTCCATATCGAGAGCCGAGATCTCAATTTAATCAACGATTGCTATCGTTTTAGATTCTCGTCCCGCGCTCGGATGATAACGTGCAGCTCCGCGGAGTGCTTTTGCATGATCATTGATGGCCACTCTGTGCTGGAACATCCTCATCCGTTCCTTGCGATCATGCTCCAGCGGCGGAACCGGAACGGCTTCAGAGGCGGCGCGCAAATTTCTTTACGCAAGAGGACGCGGCCGCTGTTCCCACGAGCGGCCGCGCCGCGAGGCCTCGATCCTCATTTTCTGCTTGGTTTGTATCCGGTGGTTAGTGCTGTACGCACGCCGGATCGGTCAAACAAAAAAACAGATCGCAGATACCATTCAACGGGTCGTCCGCGCATTGAGGATATGACGTGTCGGCGACCTGCACCTTGGCAGCGACGGGTTGAGCGGCGGCTTCAGCAACACAGGCCGGCACTGCCGCCGTTGCAAGCGCGGCGGCGCTCGCAGTCACAAACAGCAATTTTTTCATTCCAGAGTCGCTCCCTTAAGATCGGCCCCAAGCCGTCCTCATGGATATATGACGTTGCCACAAGTGGTAAAATTGATTTTCTTGATCAGGCCTATCTACGGGATGGATGAGTTCGGACATCTTTGCGGGCTCGGTTATGAGTTGCTCGGAGAAGCCGTTTATGGTCGGCTTCTCGCCGGCCTCTAAGCGGTCCGCATTGATCTGAGCAATCGGACAACGCGGTAACTGCATCGTCTCGGCCCAATGACTTGCACGGCTTGGAGGCTGGACGCGTGCTGCCCGAGGCGGTGAGTCACATTCCTGATGAGTGCACAAGCGAACTCATTATGACGGATGCGACGACTGCGCGATCGCTGAAATTCCATTCGTTTGTTCGGCTGCGCTAGAGGCTACACCGCATGGCTTCGGCCCGTTCAAGTACGGCGGCATACTGCTAATTCAGCGAGACTGCATTCCTGACCAGAACTTGCCACCGAGGGCGATATTGTTGCTGAGCGCGCGGCCGACTTCGTCGCGCAGCGACGGCGGCACTGACTGCAACCATCACCTCAGACTTGCTCGAAGGTCCCGATCGCGGCTGCCCTTACAAAATCCACACGGTACTCACTGCCAACGAGAAGAATCATGGCCCAAACGAATTATCACCGAGGCGATAGCTTCTGCAGACGTAGAAGCACCAAATGACCATTCTCGGATATGCCGCGTTAGCATCCAGGATCGACATCTCATCCGCTAGTTCAACTCCTAAAGGCAGCCGGCGACCGCGATCTACCGCGAGATGATCAGCGGTGCCGCGCCGATCGGCCACAACTCACCACGTTGATGGTAGCGCCTCCACCCCGGCGACGTGGTGCTGGTGACGAGGCTGGACCGGCTCGGCCGCAGCACCCGCCAGCTAAATGAGCTTGATCGAGCGCATCGGCAAGACTGGTGCTGCATTCCGCTCGCTCGGCGATAGCGCTGGTCATTCGCACATCGCCTAGGGAGCGACGCGGTTGCGACTGTCTTGCCGTCAGCTGAGAGCAATGTTGAAGCATTGTCGAGGGATGCTCGACGCCGGCCTTGCGCAACGACGCAGCTTACCGCAATCGCCTCGATCGGCGTCTCGCTGCCTGCCAGGGGTCCGACGATGCGTACCCACTGGCGGCGCGAGCAACTCGCTGCAGAGCGATGAATTGCCTATGTCGGCAACAACAACCGAAGCGATCGCAGGGTTCTAGCCCAGCGCGCGATCGGTCACAGTCGGGTTGCGTCTCATACCCGCGTAAGCTTAACGAACCCTCCTTCGGCCAACTCGGCTTGGTAGGTTCTTCCGTTAAGCTGGATTGTTTTGGGGGTGTTTGCGGTCGGCATGAAACCTTCTTCGCGCAACTTATCCATGAGAGCAGGTGTCGCCCATTGGCGTGGTAGCGGCGTTCCGAAGCGCCGGTTCTCCGTGAATAAGGCTCCGAAGTCTCGCCCGGCCTGCCCCAACCCCACTTGGTCCTCCGCAGGGTTATGAACAAGACGAACGCAATTGGAACCATCGAAACCGGCCGTGTAGCGGTGACCTTGGATTCACAGGTCATCGTCGGCTGGTCCGAATCCGGCAGGAGACCACGATGGAACAGCCGTTCGACCATTGAATCAGGTGCGATTTGCGAACCGTGGGAAAATCTTTGAGGAGCGGGTCCAGGCGATGCGGCAGACGCCGAGTACAGATCTTGCAGCGCAGATCTGCATGTCAATCTCTGCGCGCGATCCGTCGTTTCTGCCTCAACTTCGACGGGTTACCAACCAGAATGAGCGGGATAGCCCGGCCAGCGCGACAAAGAACAAACGAGAGCGCGGCCTACGTGAGAATCCGGCAAGCGAGAAACGAACTATTCACCCGATCGAGAGTGCAGAACGAACAGGTCCCAGCACCTTCTGGGGGCCATGGAGGCCGATGCTGGGACCGTCGTGGCCACATCCGGGGGTAGCAAACGGACAGGCCCACCTTATTGTGCATCGTCAATTCGATTCGTCAAACCGGCCCACGGTGTGCGTTCTCGCGGAACGCCGATCACTCGGAAATCGCTTGAGATTCACCGGCTTCAGCCAGCCGAACCACTACTCAGCGCAGCCCAAGCGGCACTTCCTCGCCAGATACGCGCACTACATCCCGTGTCGAGCGAGTTGCATCGAGCCGAACTCCGCCTCAAGACGGGGATACCATGGCTGGCCGCCACCTCTGCTGAACAAGGACTTGCAGAACGCCGGCGCAAGCCTGCCGCGGTGGATCAACACGTCTTCGTGTCCCATTGCAGCTCGAGCATTCTGCCAGAGCCGATTGTAGCCGCGCTGTTCATTGGACTTCACGTGGCAAGCAGCGAACTCGGCGCCATCCAGCGTCGCCAATTGCGAGACATATACCGGCCTCTTCGTATGGATGTGCACCCACACCGGATCCGGCATCGCACCATTGCTCAGTGCCCTGGGCTGCAGCTTGATCTCGAACAGCGTGCCTGGCTCCCCCTTCAACGCACGCGGCGGATCGGCAGACGTCAACTCATCGGCCGCCCGCAGGTATTCAAGGTACTTCTGCGACGGAAAGGCGTACGTCTTCATGCAATCCATCGTGATCGCAGCCTTCCGCGCGTTCAAAGAATTTGCCTGTCCCTGCACCTCGGACCACATCGCCTTGAGCCGGACTATTTTTTCGTGCACTTCAGGCACCTGCGCAGGCGTAAGCAGGCCACGTCGGCGAGGTTCCTCTAGCGCCGCTACACAGGCCTCGATCTCGGCGGCTTGCGTCTGAAGGCGCTTAACGACGAGATCCACGATGTGGCCGGCATCCTCGGGCTTCATTTGGCGCGTTTGCGAGACGGCGCTTTGCTGCGCTGGAAGATCGAACTGCAGCAGCTCGTCCAATCTATTGAGCAATCCGTTCAGCGCTTTCCTGGAGGGCGGAGCACGCCACATTTCCTGGCCGGCCGTTGACGATGATTCCTTTGCGCGTGCCGCCTCTTCCGGGGTCGCAAGCTTCTTGGTGCCCAGATCCGAGAGAACGATGACCTTACCTGTCGGAGCCGAAGCAGCGTCGGGCCTGGCGACCTGCGCCTCGCGTAGACCGGCCGCCGAACTCCCCTCACCTGCCGCCGGTGTGCGCTTGCTTTTTCCCTTCTTGCGCGCAGCCTGGCCCTCAGACACTGCGCCGGTATTTTCCGGTATCCAGTTGGCGGGCGGCTCGATCACGGCGGGTGTCTTTGGCTGCACCGCCAAAAACCGCGTGACGTCGTTTGCGGTGACCCAGGCAGCTTCCTCGATCTGGTCCAACAGGTCCAATGGAGTGTCCGCCCCCATTCCAGCATCCCTCAGCCCAGCGACGATGCCGTGCACCCCCGACGCAAATTCAGAAAGCCGTTCCATGACCCCTTCCAAAACGGTGCTGTGCTCCGCGTCGAGCGCCGCTCCGCGGTTGTACAGAACGGCTTCGCCCGTCGACGCGAATGCCGGAACAACATCGTTGATGAAGGTCCCGAGCAGACGCATCCGCCCGTCCTCACCGATGAGGGCGTTACTCAGCGCTGGTTCGAGCGTGCTCGCCCGCGATTCGATCAGGAGCCGCGCGAGAGCGATCCGCGATTGCAGATACGTGCACTTCGTAAAAAGTGCCCAGCCGGTATGCAGGCGTAGCATCTCGGGCGTGGACCCCGGCAAGCTGGCGGTGGCCACGCAGACGGACTGCATCCGTTCCGAGCGCAATGCCTTCTTTCCCCACCACTCCATGCAGGCCATGTAGTGCTTCGCCACGGTCGACACCGCTCGGCTTAGCTGGGCGGGCGCAGCGTTGGCTTTGCGCAGCTGCTCGAGCACGGCTGCGGCTTTCTCTCTACCGGCCTCCAGGTCGTAGACAATCGAGGTAGCCACGGCGTTGCATTGGTCCCCCGCAGCAAGAGTCTCGACTCTGACTCCGCAAGCCTGATCGTCGGAAAGAAGGCTGCGTGCCACGTCGGGAGGGAAGCTCGCATAATAGTCCAGAACTTCCGAGCCCGCCTTGACGACTTGATCAATCAGGTCCTGCGCCTCCGACCGGTTCCGCGCTTGGCCGGCCGCCGTTTTAGAAGCACCAACAAAGGCCACAAGTAGGCCGCGCATTTTTTTCTGCGCTGCTCTGACCTCGTCTCTCGTCGGGACAGCCACATCCGAAGCCGGCGGCTCGCCGACGAGCGGCGCCATTCCATCTTGAGACCTGGAGTGCATCCGCTCCACGACGGAATCGAACGATTGCCTGGCTTCTCCGGAGACCGGTCCAGGCTCCCCGCCCGATCCCCACATGCTATCAGCTTCTGCAGGCTCAACGTGCGATTTGCCAGCTCGGCCAATGCCCGTCATATCCAATCTCCGATCGAATCGAGAATGCGCAGCCTGTCTGATTAGACAGCTTGGCTGACGGGCAGCTGACGAACAGCTCTTTCCGGGCTACACAGAAAATGGCCGGATCACCGTGGGCTCCGGTTCATCGAGGCTGCCAGTGCTGCAACAGGCAGCGATGCAGCGGATGAGCGCATCAAATCGGGGATCATCCGCTGCAGTGCATGACCGCACCGTAACGTTGCTTCGGCGTGATCCCGCCAAAATCCATACTGACAAGCCGCGGCAGATGCGACGGGGCAAGACACTATCCAGCGTCGCGTTCGTCTGCACGGACTTGGCGGGCTATCTCGAATAGCGGAGAGCCGCCACGAGAATGCCAGCATCTTGAAACGGCTTGATCATTGCGGCGAGGTGCATCCCCCGACTTTGTCGAGGGGGACGTCCCATCATCGAGGAGGAGATACGAGTCTTAAATCCAAGAACCTGCACACCCACGGTCGCACACAATTTAAATAGGTCTAAATCTTCGATCAAAATCGCATTATCTGTATTCACCTTCGGATCGAGCAGAACCCATATTGAGGGACTCCTTCGCAGCTCCCGCCCATCCGAGCCCGTTGAGCAACGCTCATAAAAAAATGGCAACGACCGTGCCAAGCGCACCGAGCGTCAACCCGACCAGCGAACCGGCCGTCGGCACATCACGAAAAAGTATAAAGGCGAGAACTGGCTCCACGACCAGAATAGCTCCGACTGAAATCGCGACAATGATCCAAGTCGGATCGTAGCCATGTCGTTCTGTGAGCCAAGGAGTTGCCAGACATATTTGTCTTCCTAAGACCGCTTGGCCTCCGACTTCATCGGCAGGAGCATTGTGACATCCCCGCCGGCCTTGCCAAACTGCCTTGAGGCAATCAACTCCGCGATTATCGAAAGCGCTTCTCCAACGAAAATCGCGGCCACTGCTACAATCTTCACTGTCAAGCTCATCGGCCCTTGATTCCAACTATCCAAGTCAGCGCCGCAGATGAACACTCGGAGGTATCGGTGATCTTGCCTCTTGGAGGTGCCAGTGGATTATGCGTCGCTACTTATCGCTGCTCGCAGGCGTCTCAAAGCCTGCCCAATTGCAGACCGGATCTCAACATGCAGCGATTGTTTCGCGCCGACCAAGCCGCACCCCGGGGCCGGTCGCCAGATTCGAGGGATCGAAGCCTAGGCTGCAATCCGCACAGGAAGAGCGGAATAACCGTGCACAAAGTTCGACGCAATTCGCTCGGGTTCGCCGACAACCTCGACTTCCAGTCGTGCCTTCAAAATCTCCTCCCAGAGGATTTTCAGCTGCAGCTCCGCAAGATGTCGACCAACGCAGCGATGGATCCCAAATCCGAACGAAAGATGTTGCCGCACGTTCCTGCGGTCGATGACGAAGCGCTCGGCGTTCTCGATGACTTCATCGTCGCGGTTTCCTGAGATGTACCACATGACGACCTTGTCGCCCTTCCTGACTTGTTTCCCACCGACGATGCTATCGGCCGCGGCGTTGCGGCGCATATGTGCGATGGGCGTTTGATAACGAATAATCTCGGACACGGCGCTCGAGACAAGTTTCGGATTATCGCGTAGCTTTCGCAGCTCGGAGGGGTGCTGGTTCATGAACAGGAGGCCGCCGGTAATCGAATTGCGCGTGGTGTCATTCCCACCGACGATCAGCAGAATCAGATTTCCAAGAAACTCACTCGGCTCCACGTGTCGAGTTGCAGGCGAGTGCGCCATCATGGAAATCAGGTCCATCCGTGGCTCGGCATTGATGCGCTCGTTCCAAAGGCCTGTGAAATAATCCAGGCACTCGGACAAGATCGCACTTCGCTTGTCCCAGCTATCGATCGGCTGGCCAGTTCTGGGCATTGCAACAGCTACGTCCGACCAATAGGTCAGCAGACGCCGATCCTCAAATGGAAAGTCGAATAGCGTGGCAAGCATCTGCGTCGTCAATTCGATGGAGACCCTATCCACCCAATTGAAGTCATTGTTGCGCGGCAAGCCGTCCAGAATCGTCCTGACGCGACGACGGATCAAGCTCTCGAGTTTCGTCAAGTTTTCCGGCGCGACTATCGGACTTACAGTATCACGCTGCTCGCGATGCTTAGGCGGACCCATCTTGATGAAACTCTGCGTCCAGTGCCTGTCAGGCACGTCGACAATAGTGACGCCTTGCTCCGACGAGAATATCTTGTGATTAGTATCTACCTCTACGATATCGCGGTATTTCGTTATGGACCAATATGGACCATAGGGGCTATCCTGGCAGTAGTGAACGGGATCTTCCCTTCGCAGCCGCTCGAAATAACCCCATATGCTATCATCTTGAAAGCGCTTGGCTTCGCTTACGTCCAGATTGCTCAGCGGGATCTTAAACGCGCCGTCGGTTCTGTAGTCTACCAATTGCGTTATCACGATCGCCTCCGCAGATTTTGCTCTCTTGAGAGCTTGCGGATCCACAGGTCGCGATCCATCGTTTCGAGCTGCCGTGACGTTTTGTTGCGAGCGGATCGTCGCCCCAACAGAGTATCCTAAAGCGCGGGCAGTCACCCCTACCAGTTCCGGCAGGTAAGGATGGCGTTGACTTTCTAACTCGATTTGCCCCAGTGGATTGATGAGAACAATCCTCGCTACACAGGCGTCGCCCAATGCCAGCTAGATCGCTGCTCGCGCCACCGAACAGCGCAATGTGAGCCACCTTCCAGCTTCTTTAGGTGCCAGATACGACGTTTTCGGCTCCCCGCGGCCGCATATTGGCCGCGGGATCGTGCGGTGACCACGACCCACGCTGATCGTCGTCGACGAAATCAGTTAGCACCGCTCCGCCGAGAAAGGCCAATTTGGTTCTCAACATGGCAACAAGCGTGCTTCATTCATCATCCTGACCAGCAACTTGCCATCTAACGGGAATAGGAACTATCGCCGCCAAGAGCTTGCGATGCTCGACCGCTTGTCCATCGCATTGATGGCGCCCAAACAGTTCGCGAGCGCAATCGCTTGCGCGACAAATAGAAAGATGTTTCAGAACCTGCGCTGCCATCGGAAAGCCTTAGGATGTGCCGCTTGGGCGGATCCGGCGCCGGTTCCGCATCGCTACGGCTGCGGAAGCATCTCCGCAGACCATTCTAGCGAGAACACCGAGCCCAGCATCTGGCGTGGCGCTGACTCGGAACGAAGATGTAAGTAACAGCCAGCGGTGCTACGCGACGGCCAACGCATAGAGAGCCGAGTTGGCACGCCAGGCCTATCCAGGCTTCGGTAGGCGTGGCCGAGCTCGGAGCATTGTTAGCGACGAGATAGGAGCTTGGTCTAGGTCATTTCGCCAACCTGCATATCCTGTATTTGCAATCCGTGAGGAGCAAAGCAAGCGGCTGCTCATCGAACGCTGCGCTCCCTCTCGCAATTTCTTGCTCCGGCGCCTGAAAGGACCAGACAGAATGACGGCATATCCCATGGTGTTACAAAACTTACGCGCTGCCAATCCTGGTCGCCGGGTATTGGAGATAACGACGACCGCAGGATGCATCGTCCGGTGTACTTATTGCCACCAAGACAAGTTCGCTGATCGGCAAAGACCCGTGTCTCAAGCGAAGTACCTAGGTCTTCAGGATTTCGAGCGGTGTCTTGCACGCGTGCCGAGGACTACCGAGATCAGTTTTGCCGGCTACTCGGAGCCTTGGCTCCATCCGAAATGCACCAGGATGGTTGAGCATGCTTACGCACGTGGGCATCAGATCCGAATTTTCACGACCCTCGTCGGAATGAACGGGAGTGACATTCGGCGCTTGCAAATGCTGCAGTTCAGGGCTTTCATCGTCCACGTTCCTGATGACGGCACTTATATGAACAGCCGGCTCGTCGGAAAGTCCTATCTCAATGTCATGCGCCGACTCGTCGAGGCGAACATTCCCTCGATTCGATTCGTTGTCCTGGGCAAAGTCCATCCGGACCTCGCCGACACCATTCCCGCAAAAGCGCTGCAGCGCTTGCGTCCGCTGAGTAACAGCCGAGGACGTCTAGAGTCGAATATCATCAAACCGCGACAGCCCGTCGTCGGACCCTTGACGTGTATTGGCAAACAACAACATCGGAATGTCCTTCTACCAAACGGCGACGTTACTCTGTGCGGGATGGATTTTGAGCGGCGTCATGTCCTGGGCAATCTTTTGCGCGACGAATACGCATATCTCTTCGAAAGCCCAATTTTTCACGAAATCGCCGATCGCATGAACGGAATGGATGGCTTTCTGCTCTGCAGGATGTGCGAGTTTGCTCACCCGCAGACGTCGGGATGTTATATGGATGCCGACCAACAGACGTGACGGCCGGCCTGCACGAGTGTGGATGTCAAGATTCTCTCTGAAGAACGCGACCGATGCCAATTCGCTCGCCACGTGCCGGGAACGGCCAAACCGATGGAAACCGCCGGATCGGATATGCGATTGACACGAGGCGGATCAGAGCCGCGCCTCAGTGAGGTGAACCAGTTGAGAGCCTGCGCTGTAGAGGGCCTCACGGGCGGCACGAAACCGCCGATATTCAACCGGCGCAGCTGGAAGTGGTAGGTCCTCTTCCGCAAGGCGGCCGAGAACGTAGGACGCCAACACCCGGCCGAGGACGGTCCCAGGTGCAATCCCGCGCCCGTTGTAACCGCCGAAGGACACGAGGTTACGGTCGAGCTTGTGAAAGCGCGGCAGGTGGTCGGAAGTCATCCCGATCATCCCGAACCAGCCGGCTTCGAACTCGACGTCGCCGAGCTGCGGAAACAGCCTACGTAGCGACCTGACCGCCCAGGCTCGGTGAACCAAGGTGCCGATACCCTCTAGAGCGCCAACGCTGCCGAACACCAGACGGCCGGACTGATCGAAGCGAAACGAGGAAAGGACCTCGTGGGTGTCCCATGCCCCTTGTCGTTCGGGCAAGATTGAGGTCCTGAGACGATCTGGTAAGGGCCGCGTTGCCAAATTGAAGTAAGGTAGACGGATCTGCTCTCGCTGAATCCGCAACCAAGGTCTTTTGCCGTAGGCGTCGGTAGCGACGATTACCCACTCAGCACACACAGATCCCATTGCCGTGCCGACCCTCCAGCGCAACCCCATTTCGTGGACTGTGAGGACTTCAGTCTGCGCGAATATCCTCGCGCCCGCCGCAAGCGCAACGCGCGCCAAGCCGCGCGCATAGGCCAGTGGCTGTATTGTACCGGCGCGCGTATCGAGCAGCGCGCCGGTATAGTTGCCACCGCCAATCTTTCTGCGCGTCTCCTTCGCATCAAGCACCGCGACCGGAGCGCCGCGTTTCTGCCACTGTTCGGCACGAATCTGGATTTCCTCCAAGCCCCTGCGGCCGACCGCGCAATGCAGGGTCCCCGCGCGCTCAACTTCACAGTCGATCCCATATCTCTCGATCAGTGCAAAAACCTCCTGCGGTCCTCCACCCAGTAATTCGATGAGCCGCTCTCCAAACGGGGAGCCGAGCGTGTCTGAGAGCGTGTCGGGCATGACCCACATACCCGCATTGACGAGCCCGACGTTGCGCCCGGAACCACCGAATCCAATTTCGGATGCCTCCAGCAGAATGACGCGCACGCCGCCCTCCGCGAGGCGGATAGCCGCAGAGAGTCCAGTATATCCACCGCCAATCACAACGACATCGGCTTGCAAATCACCCACGAGAGGACCGGTATACGGCGGCGCCGGCGCCGTGAGCTCCCATAAGCCGTGCGACTTGCGATTGCCTTGCATCCGACGAACTCGTTCTGCAACGCATCAAACTCGGCCGGCGGTCTTCGCTATCGAACTACCGATCCGAACGAGTCGTGAACCGGTACTTTAGCAGTTTGACCAGCAGCAGCGCTTGGCGGATCCAGGAGCCGAAGAGGCTTCATCGAATCGTGAGCTCCCAGATGATCCGGATATGCCCGCCATGAATCGATGGTCGGAAAATATGCATATTTCTAACACGCAGGTTACTATTATCGATCAAGTTCAAGACGCGCCCAATATCTCCCTGATCAGAAAAGACGACATACATCAGGCCGTTGGCGTTGAGCCAATTATGCGCTCCGCCGAGAGCTGAGGCCATGGCGCTGTGATCTTCGTCAAAGCAGGAGCGCTCCAAATCGTCCCTTGCTTTTCGGTTCCAGTACGGGGCGGCAAACAAAATACGGTCGAACTTTTCTTCAGGCTGCAGCGCAGAATAGATGTCACTGAGGCGCGCTTCTGCCTGCTTGGAATGACCTAACCGCTCGATGTTTAACTTTGTGGTGAGAACGGCTTGCGGATTGATATCGAGAGCCACCAGGTGTTCTGCCCCAGCGCGAAGTGCCGCCAGCCCCAGGACGCCTGATCCGCATCCCAAATCCCATACTGTTGCTCCAGATTGGATGTGCCACTTCGATATCAAGGCGTCGGGAGCGTGACTTAGGCGTGGCGACAGAACGCCGGGGAGAATGTGCAAGAGCATACCGCACACTTCCACGTCGTGCGGGTGTTCGCATGACCGCAGATCCGCGATCATAGCGTCTACATCGGTCGTTTGGCGCCGCGCCGATATGGCTTTGGGGGCAGTCATTCAAATCTCCAGTTCCCTGGCGCGCGCTTTGCCTCATCGTCCTGCCATCCAATCGATGGAACGCCCTATTGAGCAAGTGCGCCTGCTGTTGCACTGTACAGGGCCTACCGGTTTAAAGAGTTTCGGGCAGGTTTGTCCCAACGTGTCTGAATGCGCTTTGCGCCTTCGCCGACTGTCATTGCCTCTCAATAAGCAACGGCCGTGCCATCGGAATTCAAAGCGCTCGGCTTCTGATTTTCCTTGGAGAACGACTGCCGGCAGCTCTGATGTTCTGCCGCCCCGACGATTGTCTCCGGCGGTGTCGGACTCCGAACACGTATGACCAAGTTGGCGTACGAATGGCTTCGTGTTGCGGCTATTCTCGCAGCTATTCTCACGGCAGGTTGACCGGAAATCAGAAGTTGCGACCTGGAAACTTCGACGAGAGCTCGTCAGGAATAGACAAGATTTCGCACAATTCACGATTTGATGCCACCCCAATGGCTATCTAGCTGATTTAAGAAAAAGCGATATTTCACCCTGCGCTTGCCTCCGACGATCGAAAACTCGCCGACGCCATACCGGCCTTCGCCATCATAGCGCCGATCGCCTGAATCGAGATAAGGAGGCGATCATCAATGGAGCGGCATACCCTTGTTGCAGCTCAACTCCTCAACCCGCGCCCACTTTTATCACAATCCCCTCTTTGTGTCTGCGATCCGCGCTGCAGCGCCTCGGAGCAGACACTTTCCGGACCTCGTTCACTCTACCTGACGGGAAGTCACGTCAGGTTTTGGAAAGTTAACATCAGTAGCGAGGAACCACAGAGCTATGCTGGCGGACGAGATCATGGACCGATTGAGCACTATCAACCAAGCTGATCATGATTCGGCTGCATCCAATGCGGCCGCGGAACAACCGCAACAGCCGCAAGCGGAGTTCGAGCAGCACCTGCTGGACGCGCCAGGGGCCGACCCCATATATTCCCATAGAGAGCTTTATGATGTCACCGAGGAGGACGATCGCCTCATCCAGGCGGCATCCGGCGCTGCTCTCAAGCGAGATTTACCGCCGAGGCCTACCACCGTCAGTATTTATGATCGTCGGCTTCGCAAATTGGCTGAAGCGCTGAAGCAGGATGGCAAATCAATTTCTGGCCTCGATGACAATGCGTTGCTCGGACACGCTAGAAAGCTGCTGCCGAACGACAAGGTGATCGCCCCGCATTGTCAATGGTCAGTCGGTACCGCGAGCCTGACGCAGACGCTCTCCCCCTCAGAACACATTATCGTCCTTCCAGGGAAGATGAGCGTCTCATCAGGGAGGCTGCCGAGGCACGTTTTGGTCGACAGATCGGCGAGAAAAAGGCCGGGGGCTATGCGAGCGGGCTGCGGAAGTTGGCGGTAGCGCTCCGCCCGTCGTCCATTGCCAAGCTCAGCGATGACAAACTGCTCGGCCACGCAGTCCGTTTGTTTCGAAATGACAAGACGCTCATCGCCGCCTTGAACGCTCTCCGCGACTATCGCGCGATCGTCGGGCGGGGTAATTTGGGCGCAGAAGGAGGCAGTTCGCGGCAGGTCATTCAACCGCCCTCTCCTTTGCCCATGCGGCCGGTCGATGAACAGCGCTTGGGGAGCGCTGCGGATCGCGACGCCTCACTACCGGCTGATGGTTTCAATACTCTGCAGGTTTGGCACGAGCCAAGTTTAGCCCCTCATTCTCCGATACATAGTGTGGCCCAGGATGAGCTTTTCGATACCGCGGAGCAGAGCAGCGAGCTTTCAGCTCCTGGCTTCGATGCACCATTGCTTTCGCAGCAAATGCGTTCAGCGACTTCATCGCCCGCGCCAAGTTTCACTCAGGAAGAACTTTTCGATGCCGTGACCGGTTGGCAACGAATGCACTCGGCGACTTCATCGCCCGTGCAAAGTTTCCTCCAGGAAGAGCTTTTCGATGCCGTGACCTGGCGACCCAGCCCGCGGCCGAATTTCGTCCCTGAAAACTATTTTGGACGGATGATGGACCAAGGCGCTGCGGCCCAGACCACTTGAGCGGACGTCCTTTCCAGCCAGCGACAGCTTTGATGCTTCTTTGGCCGTTCCCGAGGACTTCTCCCACGGCACCCAGCCTGCGCCGGATATGATGCGCTCCAAGCTGGGTCGATGGGGTCTGTTGCCCGATGCAGCACAGTGGGTAAAGACCTACGATATTCGCGGTGAAGGCTATACGGGCGTGTTGGGACCGCGAGGGCCCAATGATGTTCAGCTCATCCATCTGCGGTCTCCCGCTGTCGGCGATACGTTCGATGTGTCGTTTGCCGTTCCCAAGGACTTCTCGCATCGCACCCAGCTGGCTCCTGACATGATGCTATCCACGTTGGGCAAGTGGGACTTCTTGCCTGTTGCGGAATATCCGGTCATGAACTACGAGATCGGCGGCGAACGCTACACGGCCATGTTGGGACCGGGAGGACCCAACGACGTTCAACTCATTCACCACCCTCGGCCCGCTTTGCTGGGCGAAGCGACGCGTGCGGTGGGGAGGGCTTCCCCGGGTATCGACGTCGGTCCTGCGCCAGGGTTTGATGCACCCGCACCTTTCGAATGGCGCGAGGACGCCCCTTCGGCGCTGGCGCCAAACCGTACACAGCCGAAAGCCTACCTGGAGGCCGCGTTCTTCTCTTCCATCGGCCGCTATTTGGCTAAACAAGGGGCTCGTCGGCGATGTATCTATCACGTTGTCGTCGCATTCGGCAGCGACGGCACTTTCAGCCGAGCAGACCCGAGAACCATCGGGATACAAGATGCGAACGCGCTACAAGACCATGGCTTGGCCGACGATCAAACGTGAATCATCACCGGCCGGTGGACCATTCGGATTGGAAAGAATGTCTCACTAGGGTCGCGGACAAGGATGCGAACGTACTTTGGCGACCCGGTTTTTGGTTTGATGAGGGCCCTTGGCTCCTGATCATACCAGCATAGCCGGCACTGGCGATCCTCCGATCACAAAGATCCGATGAGGATCGTCAGCCCTCATATGGCGCCTTTGAGCGAACTGGCGCACCTTCGTGCAACTCGGACGCCCAGACGAAAGACGGTCAGAGACAATCCGGCCGTCTTCACGATCTATATTATCGTGCCATGCTCGGTGAAGCATCCACGCGGTTAAGGAAACAGCTTCGAAGTGGGGTCCTGCGCCGTGCTCTTCTTACCAGATGAACTTCGCGCCATCAGGCAGGTCGCAGATGAATTCGCCCTGGTGCACAAGTTCGGTGGTCCCGACGACAAGCTTCGAGGCCCGCACCGTGAGCTTGCCTTCGCGGCTGAGGCTATGGCGGATGTACTCGGTGACGGCATGTCCCGCGCTGTCCACCGTTTGGTGCGCATTGGCGAAGCTGATGCCGTTCTGGGGCGTCACCCTGAAGGCATTGATGACCAGACCGGCCTGCGTCGCCGACGCAGGCTTGCTACCCTCCGCGTTGGCACAGCGGCTCATGTCCAGGATGAGCTTCACGTTCTTTCCGGTCTGCAGGGCATTGAGCACCTCCGTGTATTTTGGCGAAGGCTCGTCGGCTCTCGCCATCGTGCTCATGCTTGCGGCCGAAAGCAGGGACAACAGGATCGTCAGCCCTTTGCCAGTACACTTCATATGCTCATCTCCCTCGATAAGTACCAAAGATCGCACGCTGCAAGACGTCGTCCTCGCAAGCCGTTTGGCGGATTCCAGACATCAAGCACGCCGCGCCCTGCGACAAAAACAACCTGTCGCGACCAAGCACAAGTGGTTGTGACGGCCATTCCGACGTCACAACCTCGTAGGTCAGGTTTACTAAAGTGGCCTGAGCTCGTACGACATCGCTGGAACGATTCGATCGACCGCCAGCCGCCTAGAACTACAAACGGCAACCGGTCGCGCCAATCCAACGGAGGCCGATATGACCGAGCGGCCCCAAATGCGCCTAAGCGGGCGATTTCCGAAAGAAGACTTCGACCAACCGCATCTGCCAGCTTGTCCACGTTGAGACCTGGTAGGACTCTCTGCCCGCGGGGATGGCCGACAATGGGTGGCTGGGCGAACAAGCTCAGTCAAGACACCCGATCTCGCCCTCGTCGAAAACAGGAACGCCAGATGGCACAAAGCAGTGTCGACTTCAAATATATCGCTTTGCGTGGCTTCTGTCTGGCTGACCGCTCACCTCACTGAACTGAATTCATCCGGCACCCCTCAAACGGATACTGGCTTCCTTCCTGGTCCGTCAGCTTCTCGAAAGCTGCACCTGCAAAACTCCATGCCAACGGCCGGCACTCGAGGGGAGATGGAAGAAGAATGAATGTTGATCCACGGAATCCCGCAGATACTCCCTTTGAGGCTCACGGCGTCCTGAAGCAGCCTCACCGCGTGGACCGGCAGCCAGACGAGCTGAGCGCACACACCGACGCGCCGGCACACAGGTCCTAGCATCAAGCAAGCTTTGAGCAGCAGCTAGATGACTTGAGGTCCGACGCGTGGTGCCCATTTCGACCTGCCCTTCCAAATTGATCTTTGACGTCACTCATTCGGGCGGGCTTCGGCTATTGCCTGACATCGATCCGGTCGCCGCGTTCGTGCCCGAGACCGAACCCGTGTCGTGAGCCGGAGAACGCCTTCGGCGAAATACGGGACGCGCGTTTTGAAGACCGTCAAGCGCAGTAAACGCCGCATCAAACACGGCAAGCCGCGCAGCCGCTCTACGCCTATCCGCCTTTTGAATGCGTTCCATCAAAACAATTGATTTTGCCGATCCTGCATGAAGCCCCCATAGTCGGTTGCGATCTTTGGAGGCAGCATTCAGGAATGTGGTGTGACAATCGATTCTCTGTCCAATCCCTTGCCGGTCAATTCCACTTCGGCAATCGCGCGTCTGCATCCAGAAGATCACGCGCCAGATCAACGCTTCTTGCGGCCAGCCAAAGTCAGCCTGCCAATCGCCACGTGTGAGGCGATCCGGCAATCGCACGCTTACGCGCGCAACGGCTTCGCCCTTAACGCGCAGCAAGTATGGCTGCCTCATGCCATCGTTGCAGGTCAGACTGCGCGTCATAGAATTTGGAGAGACGAGATGCTCACGACGTTGGAGAAAGTAAGACCGACAGAGATCCTCAAAGCTGTGACCGTGTCCAGACTGCCTCGCTGTCGCCTCAAGACGCGCACAAGTTTGAGGGTACGTTGTAACCAATTGTTAAAGACACTTGAATCTCACCCAACGTCAGATTGTAGGATTTCCGACAACCTCGCGACACACAACCGCGCTCGCGCGAACACTTCCCGACAGGTAGCAAGAATTGCGAACGTCTCTCAAACTCAACGCCACACCACTTCGCTCGGTCACACGGATCGATCACTCCTGTCGACGGCGTGTTCTCAACACCGCTTACGTGCAGCGCGAAGGAATCAGTGCGACCCCTGTTGCAGCCGGATCAGGATCTAGCATTCGGGCCGAAAGCAGGCTCTGTTTACCTCGCACTGTCCGTGCACCACGCAACCAAAAACTCGAGCTTCGATCATTCCGCCGCCGCTCATCCAAGATGAGATGCAGCTGGCGCAATGACCTCGATCAGAGGCGTCCTAACCCCGACAAGCAGCGCCCCTATCTGCCCCTCATTCACGACTTGTCGATGGGGCGCAGCATTGGACGCGGCAAAACATCGGGATCGTTGGCGCCCTGCATGTCTATCACCGGCTAGGGAGCGGTTTTCTCAGTAGTCGGAAGGCACATCGATCTGTTCGTCGTACATCGCTGCGCCGGAGGCATCGTCCAGATGCGTGGCCTGAAATTGTCATTCACGCGGAACACCTTGCCTCATCGGGACTTGGCGACGCCACAGGCTCGACCGCATAGCAAGATTGACCGCGGGGCCGGGGCAAGGTGGAAGTGGTGGGGAGTTCCAACAATGTCGGTTTCGCCAGGCTGTTCAGCCACAAATCCATCGGCTCGCTCCTGGGTATTGGCTTCGATTGCGCGCTCTAACGCCATCACGATCGAAGACGGCTACTCAGTGCGTGCAGACATCTCTGCGATCAATGCTCAGATCCGCCAATCTGCTGCAACCGCTTGCGGCCTCGTGAATGATTTTGCATCTCTTCCCGGCATAAAGGGCCCGCTCGGCATCGCCGGCGACGTATGCAGTCACCGTCGGGTCATCGCATTTTTCAATCTCATGATAAGTATGTCACCGGGATTGATCGCCCGCCACCACGCTCCGCTTCGTCGCTGCCGCACTTTGGCGCTCACGCCAAGGCGGACGTCTGTCAGTTTCGTCGAACCTCTTGGTCAACCGTGACGCGCTTAAGGTCTTGGCGTGTATGGACGAGAGGCGATGAAATGCGAATTCTCCTGGTTGATCATCATGCGGACTTTGCCCGTGCTGTGAAGGAAGCGCTCCCCTATTGCGGGTTCGCAGTTGACGTGACACGCACGCTGGATGAGGCGGCGGCCGCGCTGGATTGCGCCAACTATCACATTCTTTTGCTCGAATTGGTTCTGCCCGATGGAGACGGCTTGGATTGGCTGAAGCAGCTGCGGCGCGAGGGACGCTCGATGCCGGCCATTATGATGAGCAGTCTCAACGATCTCGGCCGGCGGATTGCGATCTTCAATGCGGGCGCGGACGATTTCCTCCCCAAACCCGTATCGACCGAGGAACTCATCGCACGCATGCGGGCCATTCTGCGGCGGTCGACGCAAATGACGGCGCCGCTCGTGACATTCGGCAATCTGCACTTCGACCCCATTGCGAGGCAAGTCGCGGTCGGTGGTCGGATACTGAAGATTGCCCGCCGCGAAGTGTGCATTCTTGAACATTTGCTCAACCGTGCCGGCCGCACCGTGCCGCGCGCATCACTGGAGGACAGCCTGTACGCGTTCGACGATGAGGTCTCGACCAATGCGCTGGAAGTCGGGATCTATCGCCTGCGCACGCATTTGAGCCAGTCGGGTGCGACGCTCAGGATCAAGACCGCGCGCGGCGTCGGTTACACCCTTGAACTCATTGAGGCAGCCTCGGCTGCCTGATTAAATCGAACTCGAAAGCAACAATCCCTTGAAGGTCATTTACAATGCTGCCGGCACCGATGAGCCGTCGATGGTCGCCAGCGCGTCGCGCTCTGCCGGTTTATCTCGCCTCTGCTACGTCCTGTGCGGATTTGCTATGCTGTTTTCATCTGCTGCGGCAGCCGAGATCAAGCGGGATGGCAAAGGAGAACCGCCACGCGCGGCGCCGGGCGGCACCTCCGGCACGCTGAACCTGACTTCTTCACAGGGCAAGACAGTTCATCTGACCGCTGCGGCGACCAGCATCTTTGTTGCTGACCCGACGATTGCGGATTATCAGGCACCGTCGAACACGACGATCTTCGTGTTTGGCAAGAAATCCGGACGGACCAGCCTCTTTGCCCTGAACGAAAACGGCGAGGCTCTCGCCGAGCTGCGCGTGGTCGTTACACAGCCGATCGAGGACCTGCGAGCAACGCTTCGAGCCGAGGTTGGCGACTATCCGATCCACGTGAGCTATACCCCACGCGGCGCTATCCTAAGCGGTACGGCGCCCAATGCCGAAGTCGTCGAGACCGCCAAGAAAGTTACCGAGCAGTTTCTTGGGGCCGGGTCACTGGTCGTCAACAAGATCCAGGTCGCCGGGTCGTTGCAGGTGAATCTCAGCGTACGGGTCGCAGAAGTCTCCCGCAGCGCCGTCAAGGATCTCAATATCCATTTCACCGCATCCAGCCCGAACGGCGCTTTTCTGATCAGCGGCAAAGATGGCGGGTCTGGCGCCGCCGGCGGCGGCGGCACGATCGGTATCGGGTTCAGCGCCGGCAATACCAATCTCAGCGCTGTTCTCGACGCGCTCGCCAGCGAACACCTCGCCTCGATCCTGGCTGAGCCGAATCTGACGGCGATGTCCGGCGAGTCCGCAAGCTTCCTGGCCGGCGGCGAATTCCCCATTCCTGTGATGCAGGATAATCGGCAGGTTTCGGTCCAATTCCGCCAGTTCGGCGTGAGCCTCGAATTCGTTCCGACGGTTCTCAACAATAATCAGATCAATGTCCGTGTGAAGCCCGAAGTCAGCGAGCTGTCGAGCGAGGGCCAAGTCAAGATCAATGGCATGGAAGTCCCTGCCCTCTCGACGCGGCGGGCCAGCACCGTGGTCGAGCTCGCCAGCGGTCAGAGCTTTGCAATCGGCGGCCTGATCAGGCGCAACTTCAACAACGACATCGGCGAATTTCCCTGGCTCGGCGACGTGCCGATCCTCGGCGCGCTGTTTCGCTCCTCATCGTTTCAAAAGCGCGAAACCGAGCTTGTCATTATTGTCACGCCTTACATCGTGCGGCCCGGATCGAACCCGAGCCGGATGAGTGCGCCGAACGATCGCATCGCACCGCCGTCGGACGCGGGCCGCATTTTGACGAATACGCTGGCGCGACCGCCAAAAGACCGCGATGCGCCCCGCACCAGCGCACCAGGATTGACCGGCAGCGCCGGCTTTATCATCGAATGAGGATCGTCAAATGACCTTGCGACGTCTGTGCCATTTGATCGTTATGGCGGCAACATTAGGTGGATGCGCAAATAGCGCTTCGGTCCGTTCCGAGCCGGCTGAGCAAGCGATCCAGGTGGAGCAGAAGAGCAGCGTCTTGTTCCTGCAGAGCCTTCGTGGCTCCGAAAGGCATCGGCTGCGGAGCTTCATTGCGAGTGCCAGTGGCGGCCGGCGGGATGCACTCCATGTCGATGTCACCGGCTCTCCCCGGCTCATTGCACAAGTGGCTCACGAGGCCCGTGCCATGGGCATTGCCCCCTATAACATCCGCCTTGCTGCCTCCCCGCTCGATCTGCCCGCCCGGTTCGGGGTGCGGATCGAGGCCATCACCTTTGAAGCCCATCCTCCTATCTGTCCATCGCTTTCCATCGTCGGGCCTGCAGTAAACGATAATTCATTCGATCCGACCCTTGGCTGCTCGACCAGAAACAATCTGGCAGTCATGGTCAACGATCCGCTCGACTTGCTGGACAATCGATCTGTCATAATAAGTAGTGGCGATCGCGCCGCCATTCCTGTTGCCAGCCACGGCAGCTTTGCCCCGCCCAACAAGAGCAAAGGGGAAGATGGAGCGAGCAACAGGGCAACGGAAGCCCCCGCGGCGGCGACGAGTGACGTACAGCCCCCTCGATGAGGGGCTGCCACCTAGCGCCACCGTCAAGATGATCCAGCGTTTTTTCCGTCCCGATTGATTGCGGAACGGGGCTCTAAATTTTCGGTCTGGCGCGTTTCTTCACGCGAATCGGGACCCGCTTCGCCCGCAAGCACTCTAGACCAGCCCGCCAGCGTGAAGCGCTTTTGCGACCGCCTCGAAATATTGCGAAGGAACCGGGTTGCCGAGCTTTGCTGTGCCGAGCAGCTGTCGCGCCAGGACGTCGTCATCCACAATCTTGAGGACCAGCGCGCGCGCCTCGCCAAGCAGTTTGGAAGCAGTTTCGCCCTCGCCACGGCAGACCAGGACAGGCACACCGGTTTCGCCGCGAACATACCTCAACCCAACCAGGGTTGTGGACCCCCTTAGGATCAGGTTGGCGCGATGAACGCCAAGCGGAGCCTCGTTCGCGGACTCCTGGCGCAGACGCCGGTGTTCACGCTTCACCTGCGGATTGCCTTGTTGTTCCTTGTTCTCGCGCTTGGCCTCGGTTTCGGTCATGCGCATCTCCTGCAGGAACAACCAGCGCTGGATCAGAAGATCAATCAATCCGCCAACGAGAAACGCCCCGGCGGCAATCCCGGCCAGCAGCTTGACTTCGGTGAAGACAATTCCGAGACAGCCCATGCCGCAGACCGGCAAGTACACCAGTGCTTTCCAGCTTGCGGTCACGGTGAGGAAAAAGCACGTCCCGAGGAGCACCACCTTAACCAGCGTCTTGCCAAGCTCGATGGCCGATCGTTTCGATGCGATCCGCGTCAAGCCCTTGATGGGATCCAGTTTCTCAAGTTTCGGTTTGAGTGGCTCCAAAGCAAACATGAAGCCGCCATTGGCCAGAACATTGGCCAGAAGGGCAGCTGCCACGGCAGCCGCGAGCAAAGGCCCGACCGTTGCAATCGAAAGTTCCAATAATCCGCTGAGCGCCTGCGGAACAGCGCTCGTGAAAGGCTGGTCCTGCAGTTTGTCGATCAGCCGGACCGTTTCATGCCACTTGTCTTCGATCGCTCCCGCTCTCCACCACAGGCAGGAAAAACCAGCGCAGGCGCTGACCCCGCTCACCAAATCCGAACTGCGCGCGCTCTGCCCCTTTTTGCGTGCATCGCGCAGCTTCTTGGGTGTCGGAGGAAGCTTTTTCTCCTCGCTCGTGCTGCTCATTTCAAGAGCTTCTTGAAATGCTCGAGCACGTTGTTCGACGTCAGGATTTCGGCTCCCGCGTATTCGAGGAGATAGACGGTGTAGCTGACCATGATGATGCCGAAGGCGACATTCTTGATCGTAGGCGAAAGATCGTTCAGCTTGAGCTGCGATGCAAAGCGGCCGAGCATCATGACCGACACGTCGATCAACAGCAGCAGGGCCAGCACGGGCCCGGCGACCAATAGCGTCGTCAGCATGATATGATCGAGAAGGGTGAGGCATTCCATTGCCCCTTGTGCCGTGACCGCAGGCAGGAACTGATACACGGGCCAGATCAGATAGCTGCCATAAAGACTGCTCACCATGGTCTGGAGGCCGCCGACCAGAACGAAGATCGTGACCGCAGTGACACCGAGAAAAAGCCCGGTTCCTGACGCCTGGCTGTGCGTCGCAGGATCTTCCGCCGCGACCTGGCTCGAGATTCCTCTCTGGGTATCGATGATGTCGCCGACTGCCTGGATACTCCATAGGGGAATGCTGAGCAGGATGCCGAGCAGAAGGCCGACGAAGACCTCCTTCAAACCGAGCATGGTGACGCTGACCAGACGCGTGTTCGGGTCTAGCGCCTCCAGGCCCAGCCTGATCTGCGCCAGGCACGGTAATCCGATCGCAATCGTCAGGCTGCCCCGAATCAGGCCGCTGATACGCGGCCGCGTAAAAACAGGAAGCACAAGCATGATGCCCAAGGCGCGGGCCGCGCTTAGGCCGGTTGCCGCGACAAGTTCGATTCCTCCCTGGACGAGAGCGTGCGCATCGGTGGGTGACAGGCCAGCCATCCAGGTCCCGCTAGTATCTTGCGGTGAGTGCAGGAAACTCGCTGAAAATGCGCTCGGCTTGTTCGATGAGCGGAACACTGAGCACAGGAGAAAAGCCGGCGAGCACGGCGACGACGACCAGAAGCTTCACCGTCAGGGGCAAGGTTTGATCCTGGAGCTGGGTTGCCGCCTGGATGAGGCCAATGATCAATCCCGAAATGAGAGCTGCGAGGAGCGGCGGCAGAACCCAGATCATGAAAAGCACGAGCGATTGGCTCAGGTGCATGAGGATGCTGGCTTCGTTCATTATCAACCTCCGGGCGTCGTATAGCTTAATACCAGCCCGTGCATGAGACGTGACCAGCCGTCGATGGTGACGAACAGAAAGAGCTTGAAGGGAACAGATATCACCGTCGGCGACACCATCGACATCCCCATGGCCATCAAAATCGTCGTGACGATCAGGTCGATGGTGATAAAGGGAAGATAGAGAAGAAAACCGATTTCGAAGCCGCGCTTGAGCTCCGAGATCAGGAACGACGGCACAAGAATCACAAAATCATCAGCCGTGGCACTGCCGCGCATCTCCTCCGACCAGACATGTTCGGTCGATGACAGGAAAAACCGGCGCTGCTCTTCATTGGTGAACTTCTTCAGATGGGCGCGCAGCGGCTCCTGCCCCTCCTTGGCGGCCGTCACCCAGTCATCGAACGTTTGGTAGCGGAGTTGCGGATCCGTCAGGCGGTTATAGGTCTGCTCAAACACCGGCGCACTGATGAAGACCGTCAGGATCAGTGCCGCCCCGTACAGGACGATGTTGGGCGGTATCGATTGGGTTCCGAGCGCGTTGCGCACCAGGAAGAGCACAACGGAGACCTTTATGAAAGCGGTCGTTGTAACGACTGCGAAGGCGAGCAGGCCGAGGCCGACCGTGATCGCAAGAAGCGCCAGGATGCTGGGTTGAATCTCAGTCATTGACCGCCAACCTGCCGCGTAACCTGACGGCAAGTTCCTCGCCGACCCGCACGATATCGCCGCGGCCGATACGCTGCCCGTTGGCAAGGATATCGATGGGGCCCTCAAGCGACCGGCCGAGTTCGAACACATGGCCTTCGTTGATGCTTCGCAAGGTTCCAATCGACATCGGCCAGCGGCCGCATTCGAATACGAGCGTGATCTCGAGACTGTCGATATCGGCCTCGGAGGGGAGCTGTTGCGCTTGGGGATGTGTCGTCATGTGTCCATTTTTCAGGGGGTGGGATTGCGAGCGGAATGGCCCCCGCAGGACCAGCCTGTCGCCGGCAATCTCCGCAGGGGCCCACAATGCGCCCGCAGTCAGGATGACCTGCCCTCGAGCAAGCGGAATAGCGTCCGGCAGCAGCGCATCGCCTTGCTGTGCCTGACGAACAAGGCCGATCGTGATGCGGAGCGAGCCAACCTGGCCTGCGACAATGACAGGCAGTTCAGAACGAAGCTTGGGCGTCTGTCGCGGCAATCGGCCAAGCAGTTCGCCCAGGACGCTGAACGCTGGCGGAACCAGAGCGTCAAGAGACGAGAATAAAACCAGGCGAGCCTTGCTCGTGAGCTGACCATAGGCGACGTCGAATTCCAGGTATGGACCTGATTTCGCCGCTTCATCGGTGCGGAGAAGCTGCAAATGCCGCTGCATCAGTCGCTCCAATGGAGCGAGCAACGGCTCTAGCGCCAGTTCAAGCACCAGCGAACGCGTCGGCTCGGAAGGTAAGCTCAGGCCGTTCTGTACGGTCGCAATCAGCGCTTCGGCAAGCGGGACGGGCAAGGACAAGACGAGCATTTCGCCGCCGGCGTCAAAGACGCAATCAAGCATCGATGTCTCAGTCGGCTCGACCTGCCAGACAAGCCGGTTTATACGCAGCGATAGCAGCTTGTCGCCGAGACGGCTTTGCAGAGGTCCGCGGAAAACCGCGATCTCGTTGAGCCACGAGACCACAACATGCGAGAGGGTCAGCCGCGGGCTGAATGGCACCGATCCATCCGGCCTCTGGGTCGCAGGCGGCGCCTGCCCCTCACGGCACGCTGGCGCTAAGGTAGGGGTATCGGCCATCAGCTCGGCTCGTCTCCCCTTTGGACGGACGCGCCTCTGCGGTAGCGAAGCAACACCTCATCATCGGCTTCGATTTCCGTCGCGGCTTCAACACGAGCATTGGTGCTTCGCTCAACGTCACGCTCGATCTCTTGCCATTTGTGGCACGCCGCCGAACGTTTGGCCCAAAGCGTCCGCGCCTCAAGGACTGCAGTCTCGGCCTGATCTTGAGCGGAGCGCGCCTCGTCAAGAACCTGCTGGGCTGCCGCGATGTCCTCTGTGAGTCGGCCGATGATAAGATGATGGCGGCGCTCGAGTTCGCTGACGGATATCGCATCGTCCGATAACATCTGCCGATAGAGCTCGGCTTCAATACTTGCGCGGTGTCTTTCGGCATTTGCAAGCTGCTCGCAAGCCTGTGCGACAGCTTCATCTGCGATGCGGCGCTTGGCTTCCATGTTAGACAGCTCACGAAGGGCACTCCGCTCCCGCATGTCCTTCACCAGCCGCAATTTCGAGGCATGAACACAGTTCATGCGGTCAGACGCGACATCCATGCCACCGTCTCCTCAAAATTGCATGCTTCGTCCTGGCCCTGACGCAGGAACGTGCGCAACTCCTCGATCGAGGCGATCGCCCGGTCGGTCAGCGGATCGGAGCCTTGCTTGTATTCGCCGACCTTGATCAAGAACTCGGCCTCAGCGTAGCGCGAGAGCAGATCACGGAACAAGGAAGCGGCCTTGCGATGCTGAACAGAAACGATGGCATCCATGACGCGGCTTCGGCTCGACAGCACATCGATTGCCGGAAAATGCTCTCGCGAGGCTAACGCGCGCGAGAGAATGATGTGCCCGTCAAGAATGCCGCGTGATTCTTCGGCGATTGGGTCGCCCATGCCGTCACCTTCGACAAGCACGGTATAGAAGGCCGTGATGGAGCCATGCTCGCCCATGCCGGCCCGCTCCAACAAGCCCGGCAGCAGCGCAAAGACGGAGGGCGGAAATCCGCGCCGGGTCGGAGGCTCTCCTGCGGCAAGGCCGATTTCGCGCATCGCGCGGCTAAAGCGTGTCAAGGAATCCATCATCAGAACGACGCGCAGCCCCTGATCACGAAAATATTCGGCCAGCGCCGTCGCCATATGGGCGCACTGCGCCCGCTCCATGGCCGAACGGTCGGAGGTCTCCACAACGACAACCGAGCGGCGGAGCGCTTCGCCAAGATGGCGCTCGATGAATTCACGCACCTCTCGGCCGCGTTCACCGATCAACGCGACAATCGTGACGTCGGCGGCTGCACCCTTGACGATCTGCGACATCAGTGTCGACTTGCCGCAACCGGCGTCTCCATAGATTCCGATCCGCTGGCCTTCTCCACATGTCAGGAGCCCATCCAGGACACGAACGCCGAGCGGAAAAGACTGTTCGATACCGCGCCGTTTCATCGGGTTAGGCGCCTTACCACGCAGCGGACGCGCTTCGCCAGCCTTTATGGGGCCCTTACCATCGAGCGGACGACCGAAACTGTCGATCACGCGGCCGAGCAAATCGGGGCCGACCGGCACTTCCTGCATTCGCCCGGTCGTGACGACTTCCGCACGGTTGGACAAGCCGACCATGTCACCGATCGGCGTAAGTAACACCCCGTCCGGCAACAAACCGATCACCTCGGCCTCGAGCGACCATCCGCTGCGGGGATCCTGCAAGAGGCATAGTTCCCCAACCCTGGCCTCCGGCAGGACGGCATGGAGCAGTGTACCGATCGCCCGCGTGACCCGACCGCGGACGGCACGCGTGTCGATATGCTTAGCGGAAGATCTCAAGGATGACAGTGCGGCGTGGACTGCCCCTTCTTCAGCCGCAGCATTATGCGTCGGTCGTTGCGTGGTCATGGCTCACCTTCGTGCGAAGGCAAGCCAAACCCCAAACGAAGCGCGCGGAGCTGCGCGGCGAGTCCGAGGTCGACATTGCCAAACTCGCTCCACAAAACGCATTGGTCCGCCGCGAGCGCCGGATCCAGCTCGATCCTGACCTTGGGCCGGCCATCCTGTCCGTTGTAGGCTGCGAATTCGCTGGCAAGCAGATCGGCCTTTAAGGGCGATACGTGAAGGCAAACTTCCGTGTTCTTGTACTTTTGCTCGATCGCGTGACGAATACTGCGTACCAGCATCTCTCCCGGATCAAAGGAGCCAAGCAAATCGCGCACGATCTCAATGACCAGTTCGGGCAACTGCTGCTCCAGAACGGCTTTTCGCTGCGCGAGTTCACACGCAGCCTGCGCAATCAGTTGCGTCATTTCCTCTGCGCCCGCCTTGACGCCCTCGGCATGGCCGCGCCCCCGTTCCCGCTCATAAGCTTTGCGTCCCCAGCTGCGAACACGCTGCAGGTGCCGTCCGGCAGCAGCCCGAGCGTCTAGGGCGTCATGCCAGATCTTGAGCTCGGCTGCCGGGATCAGAGGTCCAAGCGGGCGGAACTGCGGGGTCACAGGCAATGCTGGGACGTCGACTGTCATATCGTGGTAGCCTCCGCCCGCAAATGGGTCATAACCAAGGAGAGCAGCGGGCCTGCGGCACAACCGTGCTCAGCCGCCGGATTGTCCGCGGCGGTCCCAACGGGCAGGCGTAGAAGCACGCGGATACGGTCGAGCGCTGGAGCCTTGTCGAGCCAGGCGCCAAGACAGGCATGCCCATCGTGTTCGATCTGTCGCGACAGGCGCTCCGGATCGGCAATAGGCGTTGTTGCGACCGCACTGGATAAATGCCGGATGGCGAAAGCATGCGCTTCAGCACCGATCATTTCGACCAAAATTGACAGATCGTGCTTTGAAACCAGCTTCAGGACGGAGCGTGCATGCCAGATACTGCCGGCGAACATGGCAGCCCGCCGCGGATCATGCCCGAGCAAAGGATCCTCGCTCCAGCCAGCTCCGCCCACATCGACTTCGTGGCCGACCAGCAGTGCGGCCAGTCTTGGCTGCAGCCTAAAACTCTGCTGTAGTCGGAGCAACGTGGCCGGCGACAGCAGCGGATCAAGACAGGCAGCAGAACGGCTCGGATGGATCGAGGCAACAAGCTCACGCAATCGATCGGAAGCCAGCGTGAACGAACGATTGGGTTCGACGGGAGACATTGATACCGACATGAGCGTCCTGGCTATGTCGCATCAGACATGATCTTTTTACCAGCAGCCTGAACGGCGGGCACATTCGAACGCCTGCTGAACATGGTCAGTTTGCGCGATGATTGCCCGAACTGACGAAGACGCGCACCGAGCAACACATAAGATGCAATGACGAATACGGCGCCGGTGCCTCCAACTCCAAGCGCAAGCCACGGCGTTGAAGTAGATTTTGCGGGTTGAGCTGAAGCGGCTGCCGGCGACGCTGGCTGCTCAAGCGGAGTTCGCTCAACCGGCACGAAGACCACAGCCACCTTGTCGTAGGACAGCCCTTCGATGCTGTTGGCTACGAGCATCTTGATCTGAGGCAACAGCGCCGAGAGCTTTGCGTTGGAGCCATGCCGGATGAAAACCGACGCTGAGGAGGGGGTCGCATCTTGCCGCAACAGATCGTTTTTAGGAAGGACCACGTGGACCCGGGCGGAAAGGACGCCGTCGATATCGCTAATGGTGCGCGACAATTCTTCGCTGAGGGCATAAACGTAACGGGCCCGCTCCTCGATCGGGGAAGCAACGAGGCCCGATCCCTTGAACACCTCGCCAAGATTCTTGAAAGATTGGCGCGGCAGCCCCTCAACATTCAGCAAGTCAATCGAATAGGCGAGCTGCCTTTCCTCGACCTGGATCGTGCTGGTCCCATCCTTGGCGACAACACGAGCTGCATCGACACCCTTGCCAAGAAGAAGCGCTAGCATCTCATTGGCTTCACGCTCCTGAATCTTACTGTAGAGATCAGCTTTGCAGCCGAGCAACGGAACAAGAAGGGGCAGAGCAAGGCAAACGCGAAGCCGTCGCCACGATTGACGGCTGCCGCTACCCGCACTGCACATCACACCAGGCATCAGCTTCATTCAGCCCGCCGAAAGCAGCTTGTTCAGCGACGAACTCACGGCGCTGGTGCTCTTAGAGACAAGGGACACCTGAACGACGTCCCGGTAGACATCCCGCAGATTCACCACCATCGAATCGAAATCTGCCGCTACCGGTTTAACTGTCTCATGCGCGCCGATGTCGAGCGGCTGCAATAGCGGCTGCGCGGCAGGTCCGGGCTGGATGACGCTCGGCGCAGACGACACACTACCGACCGCCGGAGCACCGACATGACTGTGGTACATGGTAGAAAGCGCTTGAAGGATGCGATCGCCCGGCGGATTCGCTAGCGTGTTCGTGCGCTGCACTTCCGATACCGGCGGAACGACTGCGGCTCTATCTGCGACCGATGAGGTGGCACTCTGGTCGGAGGCCGCTTGCGCAAGAGACTGCTCAAAGTGCGCCTGCTCGCCGGCGGCTGCCGGCGAGCAGGCATTGGCAAGACAGTCGGCTGAATTGGGTGAGATCGGCGTTGCGCCTAACATCATATAAGGAGTCATTGCGCTCGTTGATGAAACCAGGCGTTGTCTGACACTGAACGGATCAAGATCGTAGTACGGTGAGCTGACGAAAACCTGACGAGGATGCGCCGCCTTGCGTCATCTAAAGATCACGTTTGGCGTCCAGGCTGGACCGAAATTCCAAGTTTAATTCTCAGAAGGCCTTCAGGAATGTTTGTCCGATCCACGATGGTATTGAAGAGAATTCTTTACGCCGGAGGTTTCATCTGTCTTGGAATGGTCAGCGCGCTTGGCGCCCCCCTCTCGCTGCCGTCGGCCCCTTATAGCTACACGGTTTTGGACCAGGACCTTTCTGCCGCGCTGCAGGAGTTTGGCAACAATCTCAATATCAGGGTCAATGTCAGCACTGAAGTGAAGGGCCGGATTCGCGGACGAATGCCGGACCTGCCACCGCGCGAATTCCTCGAGCGTTTGACCAACCTTTACAATCTTCAATGGTATTACGACGGCCTCGTTCTTTACATATCCGCGGCCCACGAGGCGCAAAGCCGACTGATGGTGTTGAGCCCGATCAGCTTCGATGCGTTCAAGACCGCGCTCGATGCGCTCAACATCTCCGATGAACGCTATATCGTGAAACCGGCCCCCGGCGATGGCCTCGTCCTGGCTTCGGGCCCGCCACGCTTCATCGCGCTGGTGGACCAGACGTTGAAGGGCCTTGTGGCGGAGGCGCAGGCGCGGCGCAATCCTGCCGCCGCCGAAGGGCCGCCGCGGGATTCGGTTTTGATGTTGTTTCGCGGCTCCTCGAGCGTGGTTATTCGGGACGGACGCCCGGAAGGGCATTATTCGCCCGACGCGCCGCATCAGGACGGCACCGTGCGGGAGGCTGGCACGGGCCAGAAGTGACTAACCGATGCGAAATGCCGCGCGGCGAACAGGATGGAAGTGGAGCGTCGACCATGATGAGAGGGCTACGCCGGGCTCGTGACGCAGGGAGG
>NZ_JASAUT010000076.1:0-35297 GCF_029952935.1 Bradyrhizobium sp. Mp19
CAAGCGGTCTTAGGAAGACAAATATGTCTGGCAACTCCTTGGCTCACAGAACGACATGGCTACGATCCGACTTGATTGACGGCAAAGGCGCAAACGTAACTCTCATCTTCGGTGCTCTCTTGTCTCACATTTGCACGCGATGCAGGATATGGGCCAGCACGGAAGTAGCGGAAAGGTTGTGTTTCTCGCGTAATGTGATTGTCGAAACTGCCAGCGGAGGATCTCCGGCAAGGAAAGCGCTTGCATTCGGACAGCCATCCTCACAAGGGACTTTGGAACTGTATGGCCATCAGATGGAATCCCGGTCTCATTGCGACCGGGTAGCTTGCGCTCTTTGAGCCCGGCCTTCGTAACAACCGCGACATCAGAAGATGCTGATTTCGGAATGCTGACATGGCTGTCGTACTTGATTGAGCAGCGTCATCGAAGACTGCCGATTAGCGGTTGCGGCCTTCGGTACAGAGATATTCCCCTGCGGTGACGACTATCGCATATGGCGGAGCAGAAGCGGGATCCGACACAGGGCGGTCCTGCAGGCCGGTCAACTCCAGCCTAGAGAATTGATGGCGGTGAACGTCGCGCGTTCCATGCGTCCGATTACAAGACGCATTGCCTTGTTCAGCGGCAGCAAAGGCGGTCGAGAACTGAGCGGCCCGACGTCGCTCCTGGACATGGCAAAATCCGTGAGTCGACCTGCAGTCCGCTGACCGATGTGCGGGAGCGCATCGTGTCCGAGCAAACCACGAGGCTGCGGCGGCGCAAACTGCCCCGCCTGAATAGTGCAAGATGGTGCACCATCGGACCGCACAGGTCGCCGGATAGTACGGCGTCATAAGGCTGCATCTCGATGACGTCAGCGGCGATGCCGCTTGAAGACCATCAAGCGATCGCGTCAGGCTCGCGTCAATCGGCATCCCGCCGCCATAAGCGCTCCCATGCTCACCGGCTATTCTGCCGCGTTACCAGCGCGCGCGTGCGCCGCAACGACATCAGTAACACCCTCGAGGGGGCGCCCGATCGGTCCGGGCCGACGACGGCGCGACGTCGAGGACGATATCGATCCGAGCACACGGTGCCGGGGTTCTATACCACGATACAGCTCGGACTGTCGCGCGGGCACGGATTCCGGACGGCGACAACGTCCATCACGGCCTGCTGCTGCTACCCAACCTGCTGCACATCCGCGATGATGGAACCGTCCGCTGTCCACAAGGCGGTCTCCAGACCTGGACTTTCCAACGTTCACAGCCGACATCCAGCGCCCGCCGAGGCCTGGTGTCAATGTTGGATGGTGATTTGCCGTGTACGCGGATCACCGAGGACGTGGCACTCTAACAGCTTACTTTTAAAGTGTCAGATATGCAGTCATCGCTCGTGTCTGGCTTCCGACAATGTCGGACATGCGATACGGCTCCTAGCCCCGCGTCGATACGCTGAGCGAACTCTGGCTCTGCGCATCGATCGAGGCCGTATGACACGTCAGTGGTTAGGATCACGTGCTAGCGAGATGCTGTTTGCACGCCCAAAGCGCTCTCGGGCGATTTCCGAAGCGAAGGCTTCTCAGCTCTCGATGGCTTGGGGGTTCCCCTATAGATGGTGAGTACCGCGATGATACCGAGAGCAGCTGCAAACATCAGCCAGAATCCGGGTGAAGCCTTGTCATTAGTTCGCTCAATGAGCCAAGTAGAGGCGAGTGGCGTAAACGTACCAAACAGGGCCGCCGCGAAAGCGAAGGCCAGGGAGAAGCAGGTTGTGCGCACATGCGCAGGCACGATCTCGACGAGAGCACCCAGCATAGTCCCGCTGTAGGTGCCAAAGTAGAACGAGAACATCATCGCCACCGCAAGCAGCTTGCCGAAACTGGGGGCGCTTACCAACCAACTCAAAGCCGGATAGGCGGTCATCAACGCAAGGCCGGCAATGGCCAGCAGGACTGGCTTGCGGCCGATACGGTCGGAAACGGTACCGCCAATTGGATTCCAGATGAAGTTGGTCACCGCGACCAGGAGGGTCACCAAGAGCGCATCCTGGGTGGACAGCTTCAAGACGGTCTTGCCGAACGTCGGTGCGTAGACGGTGACGAAATAGAAAGTCGTCGTGGTCAGGATCGCCATCATCATCCCGAGAACGACCGTGTGCCAATGGACGAGCGCCGAGGCAAAGACCTCGCGCGCCGTGGGATGCTTCTTCATCGCCAAAAATTCTGGGGTCTCCTCCAGCGTCCGACGAAGGAAAAAGATAAGAGGAATGATAAGGCAACCGAGAAAAAACGGAATGCGCCAACCCCAGGAGGCGACGGCTTCGAGCGGCATCGATTCATTCAGTAGGTAGCCCACGATCGCTGCGACAAAAATCGCGACCTGCTGGCTGGACGATTGAAAAGAGGTATAGAAACCGCGATTGCCTGGGGTCGCGATCTCCGCCAAATAGACCGAAACGCCGCCAACCTCGACGCCGGCGGAGAATCCCTGCAACAGTCGTCCTGCTAGAACAATGATGGGGGCGGCAATGCCGATTGTCGCATAACTGGGACAGAAGGCGATAATCACGGTGCCGACCGCCATGATCGATAACGTGATGATCAGGCCTTGGCGACGGCCGATCCTGTCGATATAGGCTCCCAGTACGATCGCCCCCACGGGACGCATTAAGGCACCCAACCAGAACACGCCAAAGGTGTTGAGCAATGAGGCGGTTTCGTTGTCCGAGGGGAAGAAAGCTTTCCCAATGGCGCTGGCGTAAAAGCCAAATAAGAAAAAGTCGAACTGCTCGAGAAAATTGCCGCTGGTTGCACGAAGAATGGCGTTGATCCGCGATTTGACTGTCGCTTGCTGAACGAGCGTTTGTGACACAGCGAGTTTCCTTCCCGTCTGAAATGGCCGGTTGCGGAAAACCTCACGCCAGCCCAATTGCAATCAGGCCGTGATTTTCTCTTAGAGAGATTACCGACCAACCGGAAGGCGCCTGATCTTTTCGGCTTATTTTCGGCGACGCTCCATTGGTGCACAAATTTTGAATTCGTTCCTGGAGACGCAAGCGCTCCCGACATCAATCGCCAGAAGTCCCGCCTGCTCGAGACGAAATCAAGGCATGAGGTTCCGCTCGGTCACCTACGAGGTAGCTGTGCGCGCAATCTTTGGCGTTTCACTAGCTCTGTGTCCACCGCGGATGGTATCGGCTGATTCGGTAACGCGCCTTCACTGTTCGGCTTCTAACTGCGCGTAAATTCCCGCCAGATTCAAAACACTACCATTGAGTTACCGGTTCGTACTCAGACATTGACCCGCGTAGTGCAAGGTTGGCATAGCAATTGCTACAAGCGTGCAGGAACACAGGATATTGGACGAGTGCACGCAGAACGGGCGAATGGCAGCGGCGGTCCCTTTGCCTTGAGACAATCGTTCTCGGCCGGCAGCCGCAATGTCACGTAGATTGTAGCTGCAGGCCTCGAAGAGCCCGCTGGATGTGGTTCGTCTCGGCAATGCCAAATCAAGTCCGCAGGGGATGCGATGAGCAGGCAGTGAATAGCAACCGTGGATGCTTGATCCGTCCACGACAGGTCGCAGGTGAAAAGTCGGAGGCCAAGCGGTCTTAGGAAGACAAATATGTCTGGCAACTCCTTGGCTCACAGAACGACATGGCTACGATCCGACTTCAGCAAATGATGGATGGCGCGTTTGGTCATTCGCGGGATTGGATTGCTCGTGGAGGGAAATCCAACGCGAGAGGGTGGTGGCTTCAATCTACCGACATGTTCCTATCGACGCGCTCATGTACAGGACTGATCCCTGATGGCCCTGCCTGGGACCGCAAAGATGGTTGGGAGCAGTTCGCCTGTATGACGAACGCGACCGCAAACCCGTCGGACCAAGTTGGTGGCCTTCGAAAGTGCTCCTCAAACATCATTCTCTCCACGGTTAGGATTCAAATGAGGCCTTCTCAAGCGTCGCAAGTTCAACTGGATCGACCTTCGCAGATAGTCTGCGAGTACTTGACTGAGCAAGCGCGAAATCTGTTTGGCCTGCATCCGTTCGCTGCGGAGATGTCTAAACGCCAAGTTGCGAGCTTGCTGCCGGAATACTTGGCGATGTCACAGGCGTTCCCTTACCTGCAGGCAGGCTCGCAAAAGGATCTCATATTTGATGCGATGCGTCGCAACCGAGACCTTCCTAGGGATGTTGAACTAACCAGCGTGGTCGCAAATTTCATCTGTTGGGATGAGACGGGCGGTTATGGCCGGGTTCTGCGAGGCGGCAAGACGGCGCTACCCGATATTCTGGCGACTGAAGATTTCCACTCAAACCTGCTGAGAAAGGATGCATCGCGACTACTCGGTAGAACGATACAGCCGAATTATAGCGCCACAACGAAGCGGTACCTGCATTCCCTCTATGCCGGATTGTCAGCGAAAGATCCGGTCGTGCGCTGCGCCTACATGGTCGCTTTTGAGCTGCATGCTGCGGAAATGATCCAGTCACTGTGGACCACTCTGGTCAAAACCTTTGATGCGCAGTCTGACGATCTGGAGTACTTCCGCACTCATGTCGGCGGCGTGGATCCCGCCGAGAAGTATCACGGAGAAATGACAACCCGGCTCATTCGCGAAGTTGTGCCTGCTGACGGCAATCGTCGTTTTTTGGATGAATTCGATCGAGCCTATCGGCTCAGCTTACAGTGGTGCCGCGATCTGCTGCAAACTGTCTCAATTGAGGAAGATGGTCTTGCGGAGATCGAACATCACGGCGGTTGTCATTGTGGTGCCGTCAAGTTCTACGTCCGAGCGCCGCGAGAGCTCTCCGCAGTTCGATGCAACTGCTCCATCTGCCAAATGTCCGGGTTTCTGCACCTGCTTGTATCCGGCGATAAGCTCAGAATTGAGTGTGGCGAAGAGTTTCTCAATACATATCAATTTAACAAGAATATCGCTCGTCACACGTTTTGCCGGATTTGCGGCGTAAAGCCATTCTATCGACCGCGATCGAACCCCACGGGTTTCAGCGTAAACATTCGGTGCTTGGATAAGAGAACGATCGAAAACATAACAATAGAAGAGTTCGATGGCGAGCATTGGGAGGAAGCGTTCCGCCCGACGCGCGAGGATTGGGAAGCCACCAGTTAAGATCAAACTTGGAGTGAAGTCGCATGGCGCGCGCAATGAACGATAGATCTCGTCTGCTTTCAGAAGAGGCTCTCACCAAATACCGTATAGAGCTATTGGTGAAGGGTACGGTCGTAATCGCCCCTCAGACATTGTTCACCCAAGATGATTTGGCGAGGATCGATCAGCTCCAGATGGAGATTCCCGAAGAAGAGGTGCGGGTGGGAGATGCCGGCGACTCGCACAATGTCTTCGTGAAGCGGGTGAGGGTAGATCCGCCGGGCCGCCCTCCGACCAATGTGCATGGCAAAGCTCCGGGGCAGATCATCGAATTGCTTGAGAGGAAAGACCGCAGCTTTGCGCTGAAGAAGATCTTGGGGGCATCGTCAGATTACGTGATTCGCCGATGCCAAATGCATCGATTGCCTCCCGGTTCGTTCGTTGGCATCCACTTAGACGCTGAGAGCGACCCTGACTTCGAGTACTCCGTGATTGTGCAACTCGCGAGGGATTTTGAGGGGGGTGAGTTCGTGGTCTATCCGAACGCGTACGAACAGCAGGTATTTCGACCGCCGTTTGGGGCCGTGGTTGTCACCACATGTAGGATCCGACATGAGGTGAAGCCTGTGCACGCTGGCGAGCGCCGATCGCTGGTGTACTTCTGTTCAAAACGCGGCGGCGCGAATCGCCGGATCATCGAAAACACTGCTGACGGCCTGTGAGGACCGTTAGCGGAAACGGCTTTCGAACGGGTTGAGGACGCGGGCCAGCTTCTGGCAGACGCTGCCTAATTCGGAAGTTCACGGTTGGTCTACTTCGAGCGAAAAAGGCAACCACTCCCCTGACGTTCCCAGCAGCGGGTGTCAAGCACAGGTTTCGGATACGGGGGGGCTTCGAACGAATGGAGGAGTTTAAGAGGTCTGTGATTTCAGTTGGCCATTGCCAATAACCGGTGCTGCAGATCGCGGGCAGTTGACCTATCGCGCGCGATCACCAGGCACTCCACGGTGCCTGCCTCTTGATCGACGGCAAGCGGGATCACGCCCTCCTTGCGTGTGCCATCGAATAGAAATCCATACCTGACGAAGCGATCAAGCGCGGCCTGGAGAGAACATAATGGAACGTTTCTTACGGAAGAAATGACGTGGCGACTGGAATAATCGATGCCCAGCAGCCGGACGGCAATACTATGTAACACTGACCCTCCGCCCCACCGGCCGTTCGCTTCGTTAAAGAAAAGCCGGCCGTCGCTCGCGAAAATGCCATCAATGTTGATCATTCCGCGATACCCCAAGGTTCGCGCCAGCTCGACAAATCGGTAGGCGTGCGCCTGTGCAGCCAACCATTGCTCATTCGTCAGGTCGCTTGGAAGCTCGAGCCCTGTCCAGATGAGCGCTCGTTCGGATCGGTCTTCGCTGCGACGTAGACGGATGCTTCCACTGTTGATGAAAACGATGGAACCATCCTCCTCTATCTCATACTCAAGATAGAACGGAGCGCGAGCCAAGTGGTACGATTCAATGACCAATGTCTTGCAGGATGCTGTGATCATCTCAGACCAAAGTGCTTGAGGATCAAACGATGGCCAAGCAACCGTTCGGGTATCTCTCGCCCCAGGAAGTGCTCCACTTTCGTTGCCGGTCAGGATAACATTGCCGACTCCGCCCGCTCCATTATCCAACTTGACGATCACGTTGCCGGTCTCTGACCTTAAGGAGGTGACCGCCCTGAATAGTTCGTTTGGGTTTGTGGTCGCGCATCCACTGGGCAGTGGGAGCGCGACACTTGTCGCCAATTGACGGAAGTGGCTCTTGCGGTTCAAGAGATCCGGCCCTCGCTGCAAAGCGAATTCGTCCCCGCTCTGCGGGATGCCAAGCAGCTCCGCCAAGCGCGCTACGCCTTCACTAGAGTAGCAGGCAGATATTCTCCAAGTTGATTTCTGGCGAATATGGCTGTTGAGTCGCTCGACGAAAGCATTGGATAGCAGGGTGCAATCGTTGAGAATCAGCGATTCACGGGCGTCGTCAGGCACAAGCGTCGAGAGACTCGAGGCATCGAAATTGAGCGTCGCGCCGATGAAGGATAGCAGGTCTGCCGGGATTGCTACCGGAGAGACTATTAGGTCACCCTCCTGTGCAAACCAGGCAGACCGGCATGCGGAGTTGGCGGAAAGGGACAGTTGAGTTGCTGTTAGATCGCCACCGGACATTTGAGCTGTCCCGGCATTCATGATTAAGATCCGAGGCAACGACAATCTCCCAGACGCCTGGCGTGATTAAGCATAGACCACCATGCCAGCGACGATGAGTTCGCCGCGACGCATCGTATGGAGGTACCGACCGGAAGGCGGTGTTGCGCTGCCTCGATATCTCCTGTGGTGTAGTCGGGAACTACGGCCAACCAATCCGCGGTTCTCAATCGCTGTCTCCTTCCGGGCTTGACTGCGTATCGAGCTCCTTCAGCATGAAATGCTGGACCTTGCCCAACGCCGTTTTTGGCAGTTCGTGCGTAAATATGATTTCGCGCGGTACCTTAAAACGGGCGAGCTGCGATTGAACATGCGTCAGCAGCGCTTCGGCTGCGATCCGGGACCCGGGTCGCCTGACCACATAGGCGATCGGGACTTCATCCCAGCGTGGGTCCCGTCGACCGACGACGGCGCATTCGGCGACATCCGGATGGCCCATGAGCACACGTTCCACTTCCGCCGGATAGATATTCTCTCCGCCGGAGATAATCAGGTTCTTCTTGCGGTCACGGACCCAAAAATATCCGTCGGCATCGCAGCGGCCGATGTCACCAGTGCGATACCAACCATCACTAAAGGCCTCACGCGTTGCCTGTTGATCGCCCCAATATCCGCAGAAGACGTTGGGTCCACGTATTACGATCTCGCCTGGGGTCCCGGGCGGCAACTTGGTGCCCACATCATCGATGATGGCTGCTTCGCAGCAAAGGCCAGGCAGGCCGCTTGCGCCGTCAGGTGCGAGATCTGCGCCGAGCTTGGTATAGACCGCGATGGGAGAGGTCTCGGTCGCACCATAAACCTGTAAGACTGGCACTCCGCGCCTCGCAAAGCGCTCGACAAGGCGCTGAGGTACCATCGTCGATCCGGTACAGATTGCTTTGAGCGCGGATAAATCCGCGCTTGCCCATCGCGGATGGTCCGTGAGCGCTTGCATCATGGCAGGGACCAGGGCTGCAAGTGTGGGTCGGTCATGCTCGAATGCATCAAACGTTGCCTCTGGCGAAAAGCGGCTTTGGATAGTTACCGTCGCGCCATGATGCAAACCGGGCGTCGTTTGGATATTGAGGCCGCCGACGTGGAAGAGCGGCAAAACAGTCAGGGCGTGATCAGTCGAGGTTAGGTCATGCATGTGCTGACTCATAACCCCGTTCCACAGCAACGCGTCCTGACGCAGCACAGCGCCTTTAGGTCGCCCTGTCGTGCCAGAAGTATAGACGATCAGAACCGGGCAGGACAGATCCGCATCTGGAGTGGGTTCGTCACCACAGCATTCGTCCAGAACGTCGTCCAACTTGCTTCCGCCGGGCGGCGCGAAGTCCAGGCCGACGAGGCAGGTATCGGGAAGTTGCCGCGTCAGAGCCGGCAAGACGGCGTTAAATGCCTGTTCAAGCACGAGCACTTTTGCTCCGGAGTCGGAAAGAATGAAAAGCTGCTCTGCGGCCGCAAGGCGCCAATTCAATGGAACGAGGATTGCGCCGAGCCGCGCGCAGGCATAGAGCAATGTCAGATAATCAGGCCGGTTGAGGCTGAGGATCGCGATCCGGTCACCCCTCTTGATGCCGAGTTGGCGCTTGAGGGCGTAAGAGACACGCCCGATCCGTCGATTGAAGCCCGAGTAGCTCAGAGCGTGTCCCTCGAAACGGAGCGCGGCTTTGTCGGGGGCATACGCAGCGTTGCGCTCAATCAATGTGCAGAGATCCAAACTCATCCTCCGTGAGCTTCGCAAGAGACGCTGGTTCCGATGTAGTTCAGCCGGAGTTCGGATCTACTTCGCCAGACCTCGATTGAGTGCTTCGGGTACCCATTACCCAGGTTACGATCCCGCGGCCCGAGCAGGACGGAGCGGTTCTTGATGGCTGTCATGGGGAGCGAACGATCGACACTGTTCGAGGTATCAGGCACTTGATCCACTTGCTCTGTTTTGCTCGGAAGCAGTCGTGTGCATCTGCCCGTAGTGATAGGTGCACCATGACGACTGTTTCTTGCCTGGTCTTTGACATACAGGCTCGCCGCACATATATGCCGACCTTGGATCTCCATCTTTGAAGCCGACAATGGCTCGGCATTGGCCTTCAATGTGGTCGATCAGCAGGACCTTCCTGACGCCGTCCGGCTCTTTCAACTTGCTGCTCCGCGATATCGCGCCATCTCTTCCGATGCCGCGCCAGTCACGCCGAGCGACACTTGCAGCTCAAGTTTCTTGAAAAGATACGCAGTCGCATGGGCCGTCGCACACTTGCGCGAGGATAAGCTTCCACCAGCATCGGGAAAGTGGTGTGAATCGAACCAAATGCTGGCTCTCCGAGGTGAGTTCGGTGCGGTCGTCTTGCCGTTCGGTTGCAAATGCGGGAAGCGGCGGCGCCCTGCGAGGGCTCGGGATCGAGGTGTACGCCGATCCCTTCCGGCATCACCGTCTCGCTGGCGCCTCGCTTTGGGGCAGCCGCACAGTATTGGTTCTGGAATGCCGGGGCGTTCACAACTACCTGCGAGCCGCGGTACTGCGATCAAGACTCGCTGCATAGCATCTCGACCGATTTGCTGGCGGGAATGAGGATCATGACCAACACTCAGCGTATGTTCTGACGAGGTGAGACATTCGTAATCCTTCACGATTCTGACGGCAGACGAGACACGCGGCGATTTAGGGATCGTACAACTTAACGTTACGTGCGATTCAAGCTCTTTTGGGCAACCCGCGGAGCATGCCAAAGCTCTCAGGTTTGCCGGTAAGGCGCTGCCAAGCGGTGTCGTGTCGACCGCAATTCTGCGCCAGGGTCTGCGTCAGAAAGTCGCTTGAGACGAGGTTCGCAAGCGACGAGGCTGTTGTCGAAAAGCCCGCGCGTTCGCGATCGGGCATCCGTCGTCTTCGCAGCCATAGCGGATGTAACGTCCGCTGTGCCTTATTGAATGCTTCACTGCGCATCTGTCGGGCGCTGACGCGGCAAGCCCAGGGCGAGATCCGACGATTGTGTTCGACAAGCCGGCCTGATGGTAGCTGACCCCTTTGCGCCGTTCGAGCGAGCCGCGCGATTGTGCGAGCGTGCCGTCATCTGGTGCACGTCGCGGTCGTCGGCTCCACTGGAGCGAAGATCATTGCAGCGTCTGATAGAGGCGATAGAGGAGCCGGGCGCGCGGCTCGATCGACGAAATGTAGAGTTGCTCATAATGCGTATGGGCGCCCTTGCCGTCGACGCCGAGACCGTCGAGGGTTGCGGTATGCGGCGCGGTGAAATTGCCGTCAGAGCCGCCACCGCTGAATACATCGAGCAGCTTGAAGCCGAGCTCGGCAGCAAGGCTTCTGGCGTGTTCGTAAAGTGCGGCGCCGGCGTTGCGCTTTTCGTACGGTGGCCGGTTCAATCCGCCGATAACCTTCACGGTGACACCATGGGTACGTGAGGTGACGCCGAGGATCTTCGGAACCAACTCGTCGGCGTCAGCCATGGTCGGCACCCGCATATCGACTTCCGCATAGGCTTCCTCGGCGATCACGTTGGACTTGCTGCCGCCACGGACGACGCCGACATTGACGGTGACGCCACGCTTAAAATCGTTCATCGCCTCCAGTGTCTGGATCACATTGCCAAGTTCCCGGATCGCGCTGCAGCCATCTTCGGGGCGCGCACCGGCGTGGGCCGGCGTGCCCTTGACGAAGACCTCAAAGCGCGCAACGCCTTTGCGTCCGGTGACGATCTTGCCGCCCTCGCGCGCGGGTTCGGTCACCAGCACATACTTGGCCTTGCGGCCCTCGGCCTCGATCAATGCCCGCGAGGTCGGGCTACCGATTTCTTCGTCCGATACGTAAAGTTGGGTGACGCCGAGCGGAGGGCGGACATCATCGGCGCAAACCTGCCGGAACGCGTGATACGCGAGATAGGCACCACCCTTCATGTCATAAATGCCGGGGCCGAATGCCCTGTTGCCCTCGACTTTGAACGGCAGGCGCTCGATGAACCCCATCGGATGAACTGTGTCGAGATGGCTCAGCACGAGAATGCCCGGTACGCCTTGGCCCCAGGACGAGCGTGTGACCAAATGATCGCCGCAGCCGTCGCGTCCCGCAACGCGGTCGACGCTGACTGACAAGTCACGATAGCCCGACGCGACGAGATCAGCCAGTTTATTGACCTGGTCCGGCCGTTCCGTTGGTGACTCGATCTCGACCCAGCGGCGGATGCCGTCGAGAATCACCGCGGCTTCGAATGGGTTGCTGGACATAGATCTGACGCCCTTTGAGTTCGACCTTCATCGTTCGCAGAAAATCGTGATAGGATCCATTTGATCGCATCATGATCTAACGCGAAGACCTTCAGAGTCGCCAACGTTGTGGGTCAGCTGGGCCTCTGAAGTCTAAGTCTTGCCGCAGGCAATGATGCTACGCGGGTTGAAATAAACAGCTACCAAACTTGGTAGGCTCCAACATGCAAGCTCGAGAGCCGTTGCTGTCTCGTGAACTGTAGCTGTTCTGATCAATTCCTCCGATAGCTGCGCAGCTTGCATTCCCAATACTCTTCCGCGAGGATGTCTGCGCGCACTGGCCTTGAACACGTCGATGCCAAGGCCGGCGACAAGATCAGTGGCGTCTTCCGGCGCGCATGCCGACGCAAAATAGCGGCTCGGTTCGCCATCGAGCAATCTCGTGAGTTCGTGCTCGAGGTGGAACCCGGCGTCGAGCGTTTTTATACTCACTTCGCAAGATGAGTATAATCCCGGTTAACCTCGGCTTGGGGGGCGAATCAGCGCGCCCGATTCCGACCTCTTGTGCCAAGCCTGCCTCGGGCGCGTTGTTCGCATCAATAGGTCGTCCAGCTTGAGCGGGTAGCTCACCTTTTGTGCTGGCGCGGGGATCGCGGCTCGCGGGAAAATACGATAGGTGCCTTCGTGACGCAGATCATGAAAATGCAGGTCATCGATTTTTAACACGTGCAGGCGCGCGTGAACGCCGCAAAGGGAAATCGCACTCAATCAAGCAGCAGGGTTCGAAGCGCGCCCCGGAAGTTGATCAATGGATTGCCGTGGCCGACCCGGGTCGCGACAATTCGTCCGATAAAGATGGTATGTGTGCCAATCACCTTGTGGTCGTACAGGACGCATTCGAGCGCACAAAACGCGTTTGGCAATAGCGGTACATCGAAGATGCCCTGTTTCCAGGGCGCGGTATCGAAGCGATGAACACCTTTCGCACCCTCCTGACCGCCAAAACGTAGCGCAAGGTCCTCCTGGTTGCTGCGCAGAAGACTGACTCCAAATCTGCGACTGGCGAGTATCCCGTCATGCGTCTCGGAGCCGACTTTTATGCCAACGAGTAGGCACGGGGGCTCCATGCAAATGGAGGTCACCGAACTAACCGTCAGTCCACGTCGTTCGGCGGCCTTTCCGGTCGCCACGATGGCGACACCGCTCGCCAGATTTCGCATGGCCTGACGGAACTCGGTCGCTTGGACAGATGGAATATCACGAATCCTAGGAGGGGACGGGTAGCTCATGACCTGCCTCTGGAGTTTTACTCCAATTCTGGTGTCTCCGTTACGCGCGGATGACCTTGATTCCTTTGCGCCTGCTATCGGGCGCACGGTGTCGCATTGCGCAACCAATGGCTGCCCCTCTCACCGAGCATCTCAGCGCGAGGAAGTTTCCTGCTTGGGAGTGCCCTGTTGATGGACGTGTCAGCGGCGATCCTGCCCGCTGCGTCGATCGCGACGGGGAACAGTCCGGCCGGAGTTTTTTTCGCATGTAGCAGCATAGGCACGCTAATTTACTCTCAACAGAGCACGCTTTTTCGCATCGAGAAGATGCCCATCGAGCGTCGCGTGCAGCGCACCTCGTAGCTCCGGCGGAATCGAGCCGTCTGTGTCGATCAATTCCCGAAACTTTCGAATGATGTGTTCTATCGTTGCAATAGATCCGAGTGTTTCCATATCCTGTGAGGACATTTCCCGATGATCTCCTTTTGCGCAGCGCACGAGCGCTTCGTCGCGGTCCCCGACTTCAACTGTGTGCCGCAACAGGCTCTTGCCGATAAAGAAGGGGACTCTCGCGCCGTGTGGTTAAGGCGAATTGTTTGATCAGTACGCGGATAGATGGCAACAACGTCTTCGAAAGCTCGCAGAAGCAGCGCGCGTTTGCGCCTGCTGTCCCTTCGCACTTGTGAGCATTGGTCTTGATCAGAATGTTGGAACATCGACCAACTCGGCTGTCACGCATTGGAAACCGTGATCAGTCGCTTCAGTCGGGCGGCCGCGGCGCCGCGATGAAGCGAATCTCTCCCAAGTGCAACGCCTTCCTGCAGCGTCGAGGCCCGGCCGGCTACAATAAAAGCCGCCGCCGCATTCAAAAGCGCGGCGTCGCGAAATCGACTTGGTGCACCATCGAGCATGCCCTGGAGCGCGTCGGCATCGCCGCCGTCCAGCGCCTCTTTGCGGCAGCGGCGGAGACCGGCTTCTTCCGGCGTCACTTCGAAGGTGCGGATTGTACCCGCCTCTAGGGCTGCAACAAAGGTTTGGCCGGTAAGGGTAATTTCGTCGAGTCCGTCCGAGCCATGAACCACCCATACCGATTCCGCACCAAGATTCTTCAATACATACGCCAAAGGCTGGACCCATTCGCGAGAGAATACTCCGATCATCTGCCGCTTGACTCTGGCCGGATTGGACAGAGGTCCGATTAGATTGAAAATCGTGTGGGTCCCAAGTGCGGTCCGAATCTGGCCAACGCGCTGCATCGCCGGATAATGGGGCGCCGCAAACATGAAGCCGATGCCAGCTTCGTGCACGCAACGCGCAACCGCCTCAGGCTCAAGGTCGATCTTCACGCCGAGGCGCGCCAACACGTCTGCGGCACACGAACCTGAGGACACATCGCGGTTGGCGGTCTTGACAACAGGAACGCCGGCCCCGGCAACAATAAAGGAGGCGCATGTCGACACGTTAACCGACCACATGGGGCCTTCGCTCGTGCCAGTGATATCGATGGGATCGCATGCCGCCTCGACCCGCGGCATTCTATCCCGAATCGCCGAGGCTGCACCGGTAACTTCTTCGACCGTTTCGCCGCGAACCCGCATTCCCATCAACAAGCCGCCGATCTGCGATGGGGTCGCGTGTCCCGACATCATGCTGTCGAAGGCTAACGCGGTTTCCTCACGCGTCAGAGTGGCGCCGCTGGCAACTTTGCCAATGATCGATTTGAGCGCTTCCATCGAACTTTCCACGATCCCTGTCCAAAGCTGAGGCTCGTCCGTTCAACGGGGGGGCGTTGAAGAGACGTGACATTGGTGCATCGAAGCAGCTGCCTGCCTCCTGGGCGGCTGATACTTCATTGGCCCGTGCGTATCGGTTGGTTGGGCGCGGGCCCCTGGGTGAGGCTACAACCTGACGCTACGTGAGGGTCAAGCTCTCCATCTTATGGTGCTGTCAGGACAGCTCATCGGCCGATCAGAATAGTGCAGGCGCGTGGACGCCAGCGCCAACGTAAATGTCTCGCGCCGGTGGTTGCCGCGGCTGTCTCTTGATCACGGTGTTCCGATCCGGTCCACGGAAGCGTTCGGCCTGCGCGCGCCGCGTCGTCGAGCGTTGAAGCCGGCTTCCATTACCTGTTTGGGGTCGAAGCCCGATCTTATGGCTACCAGAAGGTAGCCGGCCAGATTGCAGGTGAAGGTGCACAGAACGTCACGTACACCATGCTCTACTGCTTTCACGGATTGGCTGTCATCGAACTCTACCTGCTGACGGTTGCGCAAGGTGGTTTATCTCAAGCTGCATCTCGTGTTCGGTCCTGCGTTACAGCCGGAACACGCCATACTGCGGCGCATCGATCGGCGCATTGAGCGAAGCGCTCAATGCAATTGCGAGGGCGGTTCTGGTGTCGACAGGATCCAGGATGCCGTCGTCCCAGATTTCGGAGGTCGCATAATAGGCGCTCGATCGTTCGTGATATTCTTCAAGAATTGGCTCTCGAATGGCTGCCAGTTCCTGCTCGGAGAGGCGTCCGCCCGCGCGAGCCAACTGTCGTGCCTTGACGTGGGTGAGAACGCCTGCGGCCTGCTCAGCGCCCATCGCGGATATCTGAGAATTAGGCCAGCTGAACACAAATCGAGGATCAAACGCGCGTCCCGACATAGCGTAAGTGCCCGCGCCGTGCGAGCTATTGCAAACAATCGTAAACTTTGGAACGGACGCTCCGGACACAGCCATGATCAGCTTAGCGCCGTCCTTGGTGATCCCACGCCGCTCATATTCGCGGCCAACCATGAAGCCCGTGACATTCTGCAGGAAGAGCAGGGGCGTCCGATTCTTGTCGCATAATTGGATGAAATGAGCACCCTTCAGCGAGCTATCGCTGAACAGCACGCCATTGTTGGCAAGGATCCCGACTTGATATCCATGAAGCCGCGCAAAGCCACACACAAGTGACGTGCCATAACGCGGCTGATACTCATGAAATCGGCTGCCATCGACCAGACGAGCGATGATCTCTCGCATGTCGAACTGCGCTCGGGCATCCTTTGGAATGATACCGTAGAGTTCGCAAGCACTGTAAGCGGGCGGCTCAGGAGCCACTCGATCGATCCAAGTTTTCGCCGGTTGGCGGAACCGAGCGACGACGTCGCGGGCAATCGCAATTGCATGCATCTCAGAGCTTGCGACGTAATCACTGGTGCCCGACACGTTGGTATGCATGAGGGCGCCGCCCAAATCTTCGGCCGACACGTGTTCCCCGGTGGCAGCCTTTACGACCGGGGGGCCGCCGAGAAAAATCGCCCCCGTACCTTCGACCATAATGTTGTATTCACTAAGCGCGGGGACGTAGGCCCCTGCCGCGGTGCAGTGGCCCATGACGATGGCGACCTGCGGCACTCCCATCTTCGAGAGAATGGATTGATTCCGGAGTATTCGACCAGCGTGGTAGCGATCCGCAAAGAATTCTGCCTGCAAAGGCAGGAACCCGCCCGCGCAGTCGCACAGATGAACCACCGGCAGACGGTTTTCGATGGCGATATCCAGGGCCCGCACAATCTTCTTGACTGAGAGCGGATACCATGCACCGCTTTTCACGCTGGCATCGTCGGCATGAACAATCACCTCCCGACCCGCTACAATGCCGATGCCGACGACCTGCGCGGCGCTGGGCACCTCGCCATCATACGCCTTGTTGGCGGCCAGCGTGGAAAGCTCTAGGAACGGAGTTTCCGGGTCGAGCAAGGCTGCGAGCCGTTCGCGAACAAACAGTTTGTTCTGTCGACGCAGTCGCTCGAAATCCCGTTCTGGCCGATGGAAGCGGGCAGCGCGTTGCCGTTCCTTCAATTCGGCCGCAAGCTGTCTGTTGTGGCAATCGTTGCGGCGAAACGCTTGCGAGTTAACGTCCGCTACGGAACCGATCCGCTGCATTTCAGCGCCCTTCTTCGGAGAGCGTGACCAGCTCAGCGTCATGCTCGAAGCTTTCGCCTTCCTTGACGTGAATTCGATCGACGATGCCGTCCTGCGGTGAGCGTATGATCGTCTGCAGCTTCATGCTCTCAATCATCATCAGTGCCATTCCCGCCGAGACTGATTGGCCAGGCGAAACGGTAGTCGCAACAACTACGCCAGGCATCGGCGCACGGGCGATTAGCAGGCGTGTTTCGTCATTCGCGGAAGTGAGCGCTCGCAATGGGTCATTGTAGCGCACAATGCGGCTTCTGCCGCGTATATGCAGATGAATCAGGTCGCCATCGATAGCAAACCTGACCGGTTCGCTTTCCCCGGCAATGGTCAGGATGCCACTACTCTCACCGTGATGCGTGAACGCGACGGGGGCAATCACTTGGTCGCGCAAATGAAGCCGGTAACCCTGCTGGCTGGTTGAAAGCCATAGCCTATGGTCTACGCGGTCGACCTCGAATGAGTGATACACGTCAATTTCTCCAGCTGCCAAATGCTGCGTGAAGCTCGGGCACGGCGTCAGCGGAAGCACGCACCGGTCTCGTCAGGAGAGCGGCGGATGCCAGGAACGCAGACAATCCGGTAGCAAAATTGTCGGTTGCAAGATGCGGGTTTTCTTCAAGGTATCCCGTATGGAACTGACCGGCGAGAAATGCCTCGTCAGCTAGGATCCGGGCGAGCAAGCTGGCATTGGTCTCACACCCAAGTAGAACAAGTTCTCGAACCGCACGATGGGCTTTCATAGCAGCCTCTATGCGGCTTGGGGCATGCACGATAATCTTTGCAAGCATCGGATCGAACGCCGCCGTGATGTGCTGACCTCGCATGATGCCGCTGTCGATCCGTACGCCGTCCGGATACTCGAGAAGAAGTACTTTGCCAGTGGTTGGAACGTATCCGCGTTCGGGGGCCTCCGCGTACAGCCTGAGCTCGATCGCATGCCCGTTCGAAGCAATATCGGATTGCGCAAGCGCAAGTTCGCGGCCGGCTGCGGCATAAACCTGTTCGGCGATCAGGTCGACACCAGTGACCATCTCGGTCACTGGATGCTCGACTTGAAGGCGGGTATTCATTTCGAGAAAGTAGAAGTCGCCTTCGCTGAGGATGAACTCGACCGTTCCAGCATTTTGATATTGCGCCGCACGGGCGATGCCGACCGCGGCTTCGCAAATCCGTGTCCGCAATTGTGGTGATAACGCGGGCGAGGGCGTCTCTTCTATGATCTTCTGGAAGCGGCGCTGCACTGAACACTCGCGCTCGAAGAGATGGACTAGGTTACCGAAGGCGTCACCCAACACCTGTACTTCGATGTGCCGCGGGATTTCGAGATATCGTTCGACATAAAGTCGGCCATTTCCAAAGTAGCAACGCGCTTCACTGCGCGCCTGCTCGATGGCTGCTTCCAATGCATTTGGGTCGCGGACAATTCGCATGCCCTTGCCCCCACCGCCCCCCGTCGGCTTAACCAGCAAAGGAAATCCAACAGCTTGCGCTCTCGAAACGAATGTCGTCGGATCATCTTCTTCGATGGCGCAGGGAAGGACTGGAAAGCCGTTGCGCTGAACGAAGTTGCGGGCCCGGATCTTGTCCCCCATGAGTTCGATGGCTTCCGGAGCAGGCCCGATGAAGGTAATGCCTGCCTTGATCACCTCCCTGGCGAACTCCGCACTCTCGGAAAGCAATCCATATCCTGGATGCAGCGCCCCGGCGTTCGCCTTGCGAGCGGCAGCTATGATCTGCGCAATGTCCAAATAGCTCGCCACCGGCGTGCGGCCACTGATCGGAATTGCCAAGTCGGCCATGGAGACGGCCGGGGTCAGGGCGTCTACCTCGTGGTAGGCAATTGCAGAACGGAGTCCAAGCTTCCGCAGCGTTTTGATGATTCGTGCAGCTATCTCGCCCCTATTGGCGATTAGAACCGTATCGAAGTGTAATTTGTGCATTCGCCTATCCGGACAAGCACTGTGGGCCAGAGCTTCTGTCAGTTGTGACCGATTGGTACCACTCTCGACGGCCCGCGCTTGATCGCTTGCTTTGGTGGAAGAACAGGCTTGATCCATTTTTGAATGTGAACTGGCACGCTCACGGCCGGCGATCCCTCACTTTGAGTCACTGTTCTTCTTGCCAGTATCTCGAACGGAGATCACGTAGCGACACTGCTGGCTGAGGCTCGCTTGCTTTGATCGGAGACAAGACATAATGGCGGCACGATCAGGTATGTGGCTGCTGCACAGGCGGAACACGTCCTCCATGCAAGCCTCCTTCTCCTCCGCGGTCGGCGCTTGGTCGCGCGCATTCACCTGTCCGGGGATTGCGGCTGTCATTGCGACAGCAAGAGCGATAGCGCGGTAGTTGGCATTGAGAAGCGAAGCCAAACGGAGTCGTTGGTTTTGACTCATGATATCCTTTCAAGCCGGTGGTGCAGTGGTTGTTATTTGGCGCCAAACGCAAGATGACCTGACGACCGGAAAATGGGCCCGGGCGCGCAGTTCGCATTATCTGTCAGGAAGCGTCGAGATTGTCGAAGGTGGCCCTCACTTGTCTAGGATCGTACAATCTGACGCAACGAGCGATTCAAGCCCCTTTGTGGGCCCAATCGCCTGTAGATGTTTGGAATGTGCATATTCCGTCTTAGCGACGCCTGCGCGAGGGAGTTCGGATGGACCAGTGCACACAGTATTGCTGTGCGGCGGCTGCGAATGGTACCGTGGCGTAGCTAACGAGATGAGCCTCGCTGTTACGTAATTGTACGTAGCGCGGTTGTCGCATTTCTTTGATCTGAGAATTGCATGCTCACCGCCATGAATCCAAAAAGTAAACTCTACGAGCCCAATCACTGGCGAGGCCGTGCGGAAGCAACGCGAAAGAAGGCGGAAGCACTCGCTTACGGCAAATTAAGAGATAGGCTTCTTAAGATTGCCATCGAATACGACAAGCTGGCTCTGCGTGCCCAAGATTGGCAGGCGAGCCAAAACGAGAACGATGCGTTGTCCGACTATGAGTTGTGAGGGCTGGCCGCGCTTCGGCAAAGCGCGCGCGCACATTCCGGCTCGCAGTTTCTTTTGTGGAGCAAAGGTCGCTCAGTGCGCTCGGCGCGGCCAAGTCTATTGCAAGTCTGTATACGGGGTGAGCCGCGCCGTTCGGCGGGGCGATGGATCTCGGGGGAGAGGGACGAGGTGGCCGCGCGCAATATGGTGGTATGACGGCCTGCTCCTGTTGCGATGGGGTCGGGGCGCTGGCGAGGCTGGCGACGCGATCCCTGTCGCCATCCTTGCGCAAGCGTCACAAAGCACGTTTCCGGCCTTAGTTGCGCATCTGGGCGCGGGTAGTAGTCGATGTCAGTCGGCATGTTGGCGGGTCATGTCAGTCCGCCGATTCGCGGCGTTGTCCTGTTATCCCCGCCTGTTTCGTTTGCGTCGCGAGAGAGCCGCATGTCGTGTCTAGGTAGTCCGCCAGTTGTTGACTTGAACCAAGTCAAAGAAAGAGATCGCCACTGCCAGACTGGCGGTGGTGCGCCTGCTTCATCCTCAGCACGATTCGATCGGAACAGTCGCGGCATACGAGTGGTCGAGAAGCGCTCGTGTGCCGCACTATTTGTCAAGACATCGCCGTCGATTCTGTATCGCTCATAGGAGCGATGCGACGATCCAGCAAATGCCGGCCCAGAGCAGCGCGTTTAGGAACAACCCAAGCAGTGGCCACAGGTTCCATTTCGTTTGCGTCGGCCAAGATCCGCAATCAGCGCCGTAATGCTTGATCATGGGGTGCTTTGGTGTGCGCCAGTGCATCATTCATCCCACGATGCGCTGGCCCACGGAAGCGGGCGCGCGTTTGGGTGTCTCGTATCACTCATGAGTTTCGCGGTCTTCCTTCAAGGCTTGAGTGTCAGAATTCCGTTCGTATCGTCGCTCAGCCGAAAGCCCTGCGAATTGCCGGCCTGCTTAGCGCTGCAGCGTTCCGGGCAGCCGAAACGGCCATCGTGGATTATGGCGCGTCCTGTTCGCTTCGTTTTCTTGACCGCTGCAATCAGCATGCCACGAACGGAGATGTACCGGCGCCGCTTTGACAAAGGAAAAATGCGATTTGTCGAGTTCAGCGCCGTGGTCTAGCTGCCCTTAGTCGAATTCGCGACACCGATGTCTGAAAGCCAACGCCAGTAGGTGCGTCGTCAGCGACACAGGCGACAAGCGGTCCGAAAGATCGCCGTTGATCGCGATTGAGTCTGAGGCAGTAAGCCAAGCTAGCCTCCTTCCCTGACCGCTAGCTGACGAAGAGCTGCTGAGATGGAAGAAGAATGATGAGATGTTGGCAGCTCACTCAATGACATGTTGGCTCAGCTGCGGCTCCGATGCGAGCTAGTTCGAGTTTACGCTCTTACAGCCTGATCATGGTCACATAGATGACGCATTGGCACTGTTTCAAACCACGAGAAGCGAGTGCTGCGAGCTATCGAAGACCCACATGACGGCGCGGACCGAGGCGCCGTCCCTTTCGAATCATAGTGGCGGCAGCGCTCGCGGTTTTCGCGCCATAATGGAATCTACAAGCAGGTATCACATGCGATCAAATGGAGCCGCCGGGATGACGATCGGTCCATCGTCGATGAGTTGATGGGCCATGATCGGGCTCGACCCATTTCATATGGTCAAGCACATCACCAGCTGATCTGCACGGGCAGGGCAATGAATACTTGTTTGGACGTGCTAAGGCTCAAGAGCTGATCTGCCTGCAGGTCGGCGCTGTTCGGCGATGAGAGTCCAAGCCTGCCAGCATAGATGAGCAAGATGGCCCACGCGAGGATCGACGTGGTGACGAAGTCGTCCACCGGGTCCGCCCGTCGGGTCAACCATGGGTGTGTAACTGGCCGATTCGTATCGAGCGGATCGTGCGCGCCTTGCGATCAAGGGGGCGATGAGCGTGTCCGTCGTGTCCTCAAACACGATGTGAGCGTTCGAAAACCAAGAATTAGGAGAGCAAGTGATGATGGACATCAGCGTATTTCTCAGCAGATGGTTCGCTGAAGAGTGGTTTTGGAATGCCGGGGTGAGGACCGAGCTGGCGCCGATTGATCAGTTGCCCGACAACGTCATCTACGTCGACTTCAAAGCGATCCGCGAGGCAAAGGAGGGGACGTGCGAGCGCAGATCATAGAGAAGCTTGAGGCTGGCCGGGTAAAATACGGCCAGTTCGCCAGCGTTCCTGGATCAGGCCCTTGCGGCCTGTTTCTTGTGCAGGGTCCCTGCGGGTGTGAACTCAAGATCAGTGGATTAGTTCGTCCTAGCTGGGAGCACGTCGCTGTCTCGACGGCGCGGCGTTGTCCAAACTGGGAAGAGATGTGCTTCGTAAAAGACCTGTTTTGGGATGAAGAGGAATGCGTGATGCAATTGCATCCGCCTCTTTCGCAATATGTGAATAACAGCCGGTATTGCCTGCATCTATGGAGACCCACTGATCGAGACATCCCGACGCCACCGCCGAGCTTCGTGGGCATTGTTGGGCTAAGACCGTCCGACGCGGCAATGTTGTTTGCACGGATGAGTGCGACAGCATGACGAGTTGCATCAACAATGTCCGCGCAGAAGCGGGCGCTTGGTTAGCGCAGAAACGTCGTTCTGCGCCGCCGGAAGGCAGCGCGATTGCCGAACATGTCGGGCTTTTCTGCCAGTTGCAACGTGCCGGGGGGCAGCCGGAAATCCTGCTGCCGCACAGGTGGTCATTAAAGTGTACTGAATCGGCAAGATTTGCCTCATATGCATCACCGCAGCTACTTTCATCGTGGGCGTGTTGGGATTCGAATTAGTTTTTGGGGGTGTTCAAGCCAGTGCTTGTGGAAAGGCGCGTTGAACCTAGGGGTACGAGCAACAGCGGAAGTCGTATCGAGGGCGGGCACCACTTCAAGCGGAACCACGTGCTCTGCAGTCCCAGCCACCCGCCCGGAACAGAGCTGGCGATCAAAACGGTGTGCCTCCAATAGGGGACATGAACGATAACGATTCCAAGCTTGTCGGCTCGACAGCTCGCCGTCAGCTTGCGGCAATATCCTTCAGAGGCAGAGCATGAGCATCCCGCACTCGCTCTGAGGAAACGTGCGCTTAAGAGGCAGGTGAGCCATCATGTATAATCGAGTGAGCGGACAATCCATAGCTTCCAATCGGGCTGATCAATCGGGGCAGTCGATGGACAGTGGCAGCTTTGCGCAAGCACTTACGGAATGCGCGCAACAGGAGAGCCTGTCAGATGGTGAGTCGTTCGACCAAATGGGGGGCTGCTGCAGCAGGCCAGACGCAAACGGTTACAGTCCAGAGCCCTCCGACTCCAGCACATCCTCTCTGTCCTCCGATTCCAATCCATCCTCTCCAGCAAGGCCGATCCGTGCCCTGTTCGATTACAGGACTGCTGAATTGCCTGAGGCCAATGTTAACGGTATCTGCCTTGGGTTGGCCGCGGAGTGGCTGCTCGATCTCAATAGTAGCCCCTCATCCCGAATGAGTGCGCTGCAGCCGGGTGCTCAAAACCATGCCTCGGCGGCCGTGCGGCAGAAGCAGTATGAAGATGCCAAGACTGAGTTACGAAACGCTGGGGCAGGAGGTTCTCATGACTTTCAGGCAAGAGGCAAAATGTTGAGTGATGCGGGTTTGCATCCATCCAACGAACAGACACGATATAGGTTTGGCTCATCTTCGCGCATTAACAAGATAGTGAACGAAATCACGGCCGATCCATCGGTGTACGTGCTCAGCTTGCGTTTCGCAGCAGGTGGCAGACACTCAATCGCGACGTCGACATCGAATGGAATGACGACCCTCTTTGATCCTAATTATGGGGAGTTTACTGTTCGCTCAGATCAGATGGGTGAGGTGTTCAAAAGTCTTGCCGAGCGCTACAGGAACCCGAACCAACGTGATATATCGACCGTTGTCACGCAAAGGGTCGCCTGAGCGTTCGGGGCTTTCACCAACTCTGCCGAGATCTCCGTCTTTCCCGGCGCGGAAACGATGGAGACCTGAGAATCAGGACGTCGCGATTAGGGGTAACCGGATGTGGGCTCCGAGTCTGCCGCTTCAGCATACGGCAACGTGCTGAGATGAAGCCACGCTGACGGTGTGGAGATGTTAGAGGTTCGCTTGATGAGGGGCCGATCTCGTCGAGCGAGAACTTGTGCATTCTTTGCGTGCGGGCGTTGATAGCGGCAATGCGGGCGGAATGTGAGGAGCTTTGCGACAGCGTCATATGCTGGCGCGGGTGCGGTTGACCCGCGATCTGGATTGTCCATCAGCGCTGCATGCCAGCATTTGTCTGAGCGTGTTGAGCACCAGATTGCGAACGAACCCCGCCCTAGATCATCTGCAGTTTCATTACGTCCATGTGAAGGGGCTGGCGAGCGTCATCATCGAGAATTCGTGCTCCGGCACGCCGTGAAGCATTCGGATAGTTTTACGACCTGGAGCCGCGGACGTCTTCGGCAGCAACCGTCAGGTCGCCGTGGCCTCTGGTGTGAAGGCGCATTCCGTTTTGAGAAACCATAGATGGCCTGGCACTCCGCCTCGTGTGTCAGGTGCCGATCGACGAAAGTCAGAGACTTCTCTAACCCGTGCCGGATGCAGCTGGCACTGTCTTGCTTGCTTATCCATAGCGGCCATTTGCCAAGCGTGACCAATCTGCCTCTGTTCGCAGGCGCAGCAACCAGTGGCTGTCCCAGCCCCTTGGCGGGGCGCATCGAGGTCGGACTCTATCGTCCATCACTCGGTTTAGCGCTCGGCGGTCGACCGGCAGGAGGCTTCCCTAAACGGCTAAGTGCTGCCGGGAGAAGGCGCGCGACCTGCAGCGGCCGGCCGAAAAGGCTGACGCGCGGAACATTCAGAAGAGTCGATTTGCCAGAACGATGTCGCGGAGGATAGCGGCAAATCGAGCGGCGGTCGCTTTGCCCCGCAGTCCAATAGACAGACTGAGCGTCAGATCGGCGTCCCAGCCTCGTCAGAAGCCAAGTGTACCGTCGAGGGAAAATCGATCTGCTTCAAGCTCGGCTGATTGGTCCAGATATATCGTCGCCAAAGCTCCGTTCCGAGCATTCTCGGCGACGGGGTGGACAACATCTCAGGGTCAGTAGCGGCTAGCGGCGCTGCGCTTGTTCGGAAAGGGAGGCCTCGCGAGATGCCGCTCAGAACCGGCTTGCTGCGCCCTGGGCGTTTCGCGATGATGGCAACCCAGGCACGCATCAACATCTTTCGACGGGCCTTCTCAATCGTACAACGGCCGGCTAAGCGGTGTATCCAGTGATCCTTTACAGACCAGCGCCTGGCACTCGTTCCGTTCGGAAGGTGTGGGCTGTGGCTCGTTTGCACTAGGCGCGGATCTGTAGGAACGTTAGAGATCTTCGTCAGCGAGGCGCGATGGGTGGCGTTGGATATCAGGTTTATTCGAAAAGCGGCAACGGTGCTATCCGGGTCGTCGTTTCCTCCGCAAAGCAAGCTCTCGCCAAGGCAAATGAACTCGCCGAATCTGGAAACGAGATCTTGATCAAGGACCTTGCCGGCAGGGTCCTCGACACGGCGACGATCGTTGAACTCGCCGCGTGCGAATAGATTGCTTGTCCCGGCATCGGTGGTTCGGCGGCTATGAGACAAAGCTGTTCGTTCCACCAATTCGTGGGAACGCCTGTGGACCGGAAGGATCGGAACCTCTTCGCCAACGCTTCAATCTCGGGCCGATTGGTCAATGACGGCAGCTCGGTCTGGAAATCGAGAACCGCTCAATCCGCCAGCCGGGTGGAACCAGACTGTTGACAACAGAAGCTTGCTCCGCCGTATCTCGCGAGCCGTCCGAAATTGGCGACGCCCGGGCGCACGGATTGAAGAGGTTCTTGAGCGATCGGCCTTGAGCCATCGTTCACGACGACGAGACGACCGTTTGACGGGCCCCAGCCTTCCTGTCGTCGTGCGGCGACTCAGAACGTCCAATCACGACATGGCTTTCCTGTGCAGCGGCAGAGTGAATTGAAGCGTCGCAGCCGGCTCCGACTTGCGGGCAAATGACAGACGCCCTCCGTGAGCCTCCATGATTGAACGGCAGATCCAAAGTCCCATTCCAGACCGCTTGATTTAGTGGTGAAGAAGGGATCCAAGACACGGTCCGTATCATCCTCAGCGATTCCGACGCCACAATCAGCCACACTAAGCTGCACGTATTCTGTACTGTGGCTGAATGAGCGAATGACGGGATAGATCAGATCGCGAAACGGAAGATGTGCAGCTAACGTTGCTCGATGCTGCTGCCATTTCTGGGGTTCTGCCTCGACATCGCACGCAACGTCCCAACGAGCCAGGCCAATGAGCTCGGCCGCCCAGAGGCCTGCAGCGCTCGCGTGTTCCGAAAGACGGGTGCACAGGTGATCCGGCCCGGTATCCCGAGCCAGTCCGAGGCCGTTTCGGCGTAGTAGCGAACTCGCTGCTCGCTTTCCTGCAGTGCTGCAAGAGTGTTTTCCAACCGCTGCCTGGCCGCGTATTGTTCGGTGACATCCACATCCGTTCCAATGATCTCGCTGACCTCTCGGTCGCTACCAACCACGGCATATGCAACAGAATGTATGCGCCTCAGCGCTATCGATCCCGGATCAAGGCCCCCGCCTAAACCAGGGATTGCGCGGAATGTTTAGGATGGCACCTCGGCCCGTTGTGCAGGCGTACCCCAGGTTAATTTAATGGTGAGCGATTAGCTGTGACGCGTTGATCCGCGGAAACAAGCTATGTCCGGACTGGTCGCCACCCCAAGTCGTCGGCATCACCAGCTGGCTGCAATGGTCGCAAAAAATGAAACTTATCTGCCTACGACCGCTCTCATCCGGCTTTACCGGCCCACTTGTGAGATTCGTGACCAATGTCGGAAAGTTGACGAACGGGAGGCTCTGACAAGCCCAAGAAGCACGCATTTTCAGTTGGCGCGCCGTTTGCTTCGTTCACGGCGTCAGAACTGATCGCATCCAAGCAGCGGTTGGTCAGGAGGTTACCTATGTTGCGAGCTGAGGTAGAGCGATACGTCGAGTATCCCGCGAAACAGCGTCGTCTGCTCTAAAATCTCAAACAGTACGCTGCAGGTCTTCGACGTATGGAGCCCAGTTTGAAATACGCAGCCGGACTGCGTCCATAACCCCTAAGCCGCATGCGTTTTCGCGCCCTAGCGGCGATGTCTGGCACCTGTTTGGATGTTTCCAGAAATGTGTTCATAGAAGTCACTGTGCAGCTATGAAAAAAAGTCCAACGATCTCGCGGATAAATGTAGCGAATACGCATCCCGTTGATGTGTATATATCTCCCGTCAACTTGACCGCCAATGGCAGAGCACATCTGGGGCATGCCGCTGGGCCATATCTCAGAATGGATGTTGTACAGAAGCACCTGAAGAGGGCGGGGCATCATGTCCGTTCTGGACTGACGACTGACGGTTTCGAGAACCATGTCCTGGTCCGAGCGGCTCTTGAGAACATTGACCCGTCAGCCTTGGCACATGGCTTCCATATCAGAATTGTTGAAGATCTCGCCTCCGTCGGTGTCGTTTTCGATCATTTCGATGACCCAGCGTATGGCGGCAATCTGCAGCGCTTTTCGAAGGTCGGCAACGCGCTGATGGGCGCCTTATCTGCAGCGGGCTCGCTTCGTTTCCTCGCAGGTCGCTTACCAGTGGACGATGCAGGTTCTACTGCCACGCCAGAAGAGCGTTTCTGCATTGGAGGCTGGTTTGGTGCAACCTGTCCGGTTTGCCTGGCATCTGCGGGGAGCTTCTTCTGCGAACAGTGTGGACATCATTTTGAGCCCGAGGAAGCGCTGAATCCAGTATCCAGGCGCGGGCGGATTGTCGAATGGTTGGAAAACGTTTCAGCATTCCTTTCAATTTCGGGAAAGGACCGACTTCTACGGGAGTGGGACGATACGGCCATCGAATCCAGCTTTCTGGAGATAGGGAAACGGTACGTCGCACGTAAAGGGCAGCAAATGAGGCTGACCGTACCGGGACTACACGGGCTGGCTTGGAATTCACGACATTTCAACAGCCAGCAGATATTGTTTAGCTACTCCTCCTTACTCTACGCTCATTCTCTCTATTGCGGTTACAAGGACACGGAGGGCACCCACAAGCCCAATCCTTTTGCGCGCGAGTCCAATGCGTTCCTCATTGGCGGTACCGGTATCGATAACACAATCCCGATGCTTGTCGGAGTTACGGGATGCGCTTTGGGTCAGAACTCGTTCCGCCCATTTGATCGAATTTTTTTCAATCACTTCATTCGGCTGAGCGGTTCGAAGTTCTCTACGAGTCGCGGCCACGTGATCTGGGCAGGCGAAATCGCTCGAATTCCAAATATATCGGTCGACGTCCTCAGAGTGTACCTGTCGGAAATCTGCCCGGAAGAAACCGAGACCGACTTGGTACCAGAGCGCTTGGTCGATCGCTATAACGCGGTTCTCGACAAGATATCTGCGGCAATCGATCGCTGCACGGAGTCCCTAAACTCGATGCCTTCTCTCGCTGGATGTCACGTTGATGGTGCGATGATGGTTACGTTGGATCGACTCTACGAAAAGCAGTGCGCCGCGCTTTCGCTCGACCGTCTACGGGTATCGCAATCGTCGCGGCCGCTTATCGAATGGGTTGATCATCTTGATGGCTCGCCGAACCATAAGACCGCCTACGCCTGGCTTATGGGGCTCTGCATACTGGCTTGGCCGCTGATGCCCAAGATAACAGAAGCTTTATGGCGTTGGCTCGGTCATAGCGGCCATCCCGTTGCCGCACGCGCTTCGACGCCTTCACCTCACCGAAATGGAGCGGCACCGAAGATCGATGGGCGCAGGTTGGCGGTTTCAGATATTGAACGATGCCTTCCCGGAAGGATTGCAGCGTGACAGTCGCGAACATCGTTCCTGCCGAGAAGCTGCCCAGTGCAATGCCGTTAGAAGTCTCCATTCCTTTCATGCTTGGTAGTATTAGCTTGGCCGCATCCTATGGCTCGAGCTTCTTTCTCGTGGACGCCCTGCGGTCCATTCAGCAAAGCGCCACGACCGCCGGAGCCGTTATCTCGACCGGTACGATCGCAACGATACTGTGTTCGCTAATGGTCGGCCGGATCGCAGATTCACTTGGCTTAATGCGAACTATCACCGTGGCCGCAGTGATGATGGCGGCCGCGATGATATCTTTCGCATTAGCGTCAACTTTAACGCTCTTCGCGTACGTCGGAGGACTTCTTCTCGGCATTGGGTGGTCTGGCTTCTATATGCTGGCGCCGCTTCAAGTCCTGGGTCACGTGCGGGCTGAAGCCCGTATCAAGTATTTGACCTTGCTTTCCGGGTCTCAAATGCTGGGTATCGGGCTTGCTTCTCCTCTCGCGCGCACCGTCGCGGTGACTGCGGGATCCTACATTGCGGTGTACGCCCTATTTGCGGCTGCATGTCTCGTTGGCGCGACGTTCTTGGAGTTCGCCGGTAGGGGGCTGGCGCACGCTCCTCAGACCAAACTGCCAACTGTACGTCTCAACGTGGAAGGCGTGCTAAAAGCCCTCAAATCGAACACGCGATATCCGATCATCATGATCGGCCTTGGGGCATGCGTCTTCGCCGGTCTTTTCACATTCCAAACGCTCTATGCTGCATCGCGATCGCAGTCTGCCGACACATTCTTTCTTGTTTTCACGCTGACAGCCGTCTTCATGCGGTTCGCTGTGGCGCCGATAATTGGAAAGTTTCGCCTTGAGCGCGTAGCCGCGGTTCTCAGCATATGCACTATCGGAGGGCTATTCATCCTCTTCGTGAATGTAGGCAGTACGGCGAACTACATCATCGGAACAATGATGTTCGCGCTGGGATACGGTCTCAGCTATTCGACCCTGAACAGTATGGTCGTGTACATTGCTGACACGGAAGGCACGTCGTTGGCTATTGCCTCTCAAGTCTTCACGCTCTCCTACTTCATTGGCCTATTCGGATTTCCATGCATCGCAGGGCAAATCGTGAAGGCCGGCGGCTTCGATAATCTGCTTATAACCATGATGGTGCTTATCGTCGCGAATGCAGTCCTTCTTGCAACTCAAGTTTTCTCGGGCAGCCGAGAACATTGACTGGCTCCTTGTAGGGATCATGGGATGCTGAAGCACGCCGACAGCTATAACGTCATCGCGATCGGTGCGGGGCCGGCTAATCTGAGTCTGGCAGCGCTTGCGGCTCCGATTCTGGACATTTCGTTGAACGTCCTTGAGAGCTCAGAGAAGGTAAAGTGGCATCCCGGTCTGCTTTTGGCAGGTGCCGTCATGCAAACCAGCCCGCTAAAGGACTTGGTCACACCGGCTGATCCGACGAGTGCATACAGTTTCCTCGCCTACTTGCATGATAAGAAGCGACTTTATCAAGCTATTGTTCGGGGGCTGGCGTCTGTTACTCGTAGTGAATTTGAGGACTATTTGCGCTGGGCAGCGGCGAAGCTGGCGAACATCCAATTCGGCGAGCACGTGAGCGCAGTCGAACTGCGCGGCGAGGCCTTTAATATCATAACGAATTGCCGCAAGTACCAAACCGGTACGATTGTGCTTGGCGTGGGCAGGGTACCGTCTGTTCCTGAGTGGGGCAGGAATGCGCCGCCAAACGAGGTGTTTCACGGGAGTACCCTTCTCCTGCGGCGACGTGAGCTTTCCGGCAAGCGTGTCGTGGTCGTAGGCGGCGGCCAAAGCGGGGCTGAGATATTCCTTCATCTCCTCAGTGGTGCATGCGGTCCATTGGGAACCCTGACCTGGGTGACGCGCCGCGCAAGCATATTTGCGCTCGAAGACAGTCCTTTCGTCAATGAATGGTTCTTTCCGCAACATGGTGACTGGTTCTTTGACCAGAGTGAAGCCGCCCGGAAGCAAACTCTTGAGCGACAATCGTTGGCGAGCGATGGCGTGAACTGCTCGACGCTGCGCGCTATCTACAATACGCTGTACGACCGCGAGGTTCATAGACAGTCCTACCCCGCGCACGTAAAGGTATACGTGGACACCACGGCCGAAGACTTGCGGGGCATGTCTCCCTTTCGCTTGGATTTGCGTCAGCGGAAGACAGGCACTTCTTCACAACATGTCGCAGACATTGTCGTCTTAGCCACAGGCTACCGCACCGAAATCCCATCGTTTCTTGAGCCGATCGCAGGTCGGCTCAAGGTCTTGAATGCTCCGGGTGGCTCTCAAGAAATCGTAGTCGACAAGGAGTTCTCGGCTCGTTTTGACGGTCCCGAAAAGTGCCGTTTGTACGTCCAGAATGGCGCACGCCTTCAACGTGGCATTGCCGATACAAATCTAAGCCTGGTTCCTTGGCGCGCTTCGCAAATCCTCAATTCAATCATCGGCCGCGTCGCCTACGATTGCGCGCCGGGAACCGGCGTCATCGAGTGGAGTAGCGTTGGCTTCGAGAGGGCCTGCTGACCGGCGAACAAGTCTGCCACGACAACTGGATCTTTCGGAGTTTGCCATGAAGAATGCACGGTTGATGGCCCTGGGCGACATGACGATCTATAGCCCCGGTGTCGTCTTGCAGCACGTTGAAGAAATCGGCGAATCCCGGACCCCTTGTCCCGTCGAGCTCATCGAATTTCGGCTAGATCCGTTCGCTGTGTCGACGCCTCATTCCCATTCTTCCTGCGAGATCTGGCGCATCACGAGCGGCCAAGGTCGTGTGATAACTGACGATGGAGAATTGGCCATCAAGGCCGGCGATCTGGTGTTTCTGCAGCCCCATCGAACCCATTATTTGGAGAATCGCGGCAGCGAAATTCTGGGCGCTTTGTCTATCGCCTGGGAGGGAGCTCGATGACCGACAGCATTTACGACCTGGCGGTCATGGGCGCGGGCGTCATGGGCCTGAGTGCCGCCTTCATTGCAGCGAATAGCCGGCCCCGGGATAGAATCGTGATCTTCGATCGAGAGACCGTTGGGTCTGGTGCCAGTGGGTTTGCCCCGGGAATCCAAATCAACATCGGTCGTAATGAAAAGGAAAGAAGCCTCCTCAATCGTGGTTCAAAGATTTGGCGAGAGATCTATCCCCATGGGTGGCCCAGCGGTCGAGACTGCGACGTATTGTGGTTGACGCGCGATCCGGAAGAACTCACGCGAATGAGCTGTGTGGTCGGCACCGCCCCATCGACTTCTTTTGCGCTGAGGGAGAGGCTTTTATCGCTGCCGCAATTTTTGATTCCCGGCGATATGGTCGTGGCGCTGGATCGGGGGTCTTACTGCCCAGTCAATTCCATTGTTCGGGATCTGGCCCAACGGCTCAAGGCTGTCGGAACTTCGATACGGGAGCGCACATCGATTGCACGGATACGGCAAAGACCGAGCCATATTAGTCTTCAGACATCTGATGATAGCGAACTCTCGGCGAGGCGGGCCGTTCTGGCAATCGGTCCATGGCTGCCAGAGTCACCGTTGCGCGCGCATTTAGCGGAGGGGCCGCGATTGCGAGTTAAAAAGGTCGTCGCGCTTCACTTGGCGGCGCGCCCTACAACGAACTGTCCAATGGTCGGCTTGTTCGATGACTATGCGTTCCTGATCCCTATGATCGAAGAGGGGTATTGGTTGTTCAGTTTCACCTCGCACGAATGGGATGTGAGACCTGACACCGGCGGGCTGCACGTCAGTTCGGATGATCTCGCACGCGCCAACGCAATCCTGACAAAATGGTTTTCTCCTGACATTCCCGCGATCGCATCAGCGCGTGTGTTTTGCGACTGCTATTCTGACGATGGTGTCCCGTTCTCTCGCCCAGCTCAAGATGTCGCCGGCCTGTATGTCGTTGGCGGCGGTGGAGGTAACGGGTTTCGTTTTGGGCCCGCGTGCGCGGAAGAGGCAATTCGATCACTGTATTCTCACCATTGATTGTCGTCGGCGTGGCGTGATGAGATGACATATGCCGATTGGTCTCGAAGCCTATCCCTATCATAAACCTGTAGAGTCCGTTCGCGAGACGTCGAGATCGACCATGATTGTTGATCTCAGCGCCATTGAAGCCAACTATCGGAAGTGCCAGGGGCTTGCGCCTCGCAGCGCTTGCGGCGCCGTCCTCAAGGCTGATGCCTACGGTCTTGGCGCGACACGTATAGCGCCCTTCCTGGCTTCCCTCGGCTGCGCGCATTTTTTCGTCGCTGATGTGGAGGAGGGCGTCGCCCTGCGCGATGTGCTGCCATCATCGGCAAGGATCTATATGCTCTACGGCGCTTTGCCGGGCATGGAGCTGGCGGCCGAGCAGCACAATTTGCTGCCGATCCTCAACAGCAGGGAACAATTGGAGGCCTGGCTTCGGCATTGCCGACTTCGCAATCGCGCGCTGCCCGCAGGAATTCATGTCGACACTGGCCTGTCTCGATTGGGGTTTTCCATTGATGAGTTGCGCGCAATCGCCGAAAATAGAAGCGGATTATCTGAATTGCCTGTCGTGCTGTTCATGAGTCAGCTCGCCTGTGCAGAGTGGCGAGACGAGATTTGTCTCCAACAACTGAATCGGTTTCGCAGACTTTCCCACTTATTCCCGAATGCGCATCTTTCCCTATCGAATTCGGCCGGATTGTTCGCCGGACGTGAGTTTCATTTTGACCTCGTAAGATCGGGTGGAGGAATTTTCGGCTTCTCGACGTCCGAGGATCCCGATTTCAAGCCAATGCAAGTTGTTCATCTGCGAACGCAAATTATTCAATGCCGTAAAGTCGAGCATGGGGAAGCGATCGGATACTTCAGGTCCTACACAGTAAAGAAGCGGATGCGGGTCGCGACCGCCGCGATTGGTTATGCAGATGGATTTCCGCGTACTCTGGGTAATCGAGGGCATGTCTTCATATATCGTCGTCGTGCGCCTATCGTCGGCTTCGTTTCGATGGACCTTATTACCATTGACGTAACCGACCTGCCCGAGAGTTGGACGCCGCCCGGTACAGTGGTGGACCTCATCTGCCCCGAGCAGACGGTCGGGGATATGGCATCAGCCGCGAAAATGCTGAGCGACGAATTGACTACGGCGATGGGACGACGATGCCGTAGGCTTTACGTCTCATCCGCAAGAGATGATATGAGGCACCGGTGAACTCCTCCGCGCTCCGATCCCAGCAAGTCAATCGAGCGATCTACCTAGGCGATGAAGGCGTACGTCTCATGCGTCCGAGCTACTTCACTGCCGAGGTGCGGCAATTTCATCGTCGTGAGAGACTATTTTACCTCGATCTCCTGTGCAAGACCCACTACAAGCTGATCATAGAAGTAGGTTGTAGTGGCTACCGCCTTATCGGCATTAAGAACGATGACAATGATTATCTTGGCATTGAAATAAATCCACCTCGTATGCGTCGGTTAAAAAATCGGAGAGGAGCGGTTATCCGCTGCGAAGCCAGAAAATTCTTCGAAAGAACGCGGTTAATCGACGAGATAATGCGCCGATATGATGGAAAGGTGCTCTGCATACTGCCATTTAATTTCATTGGCACGATGGATGCGCCGATGGAATTTCTGTCGCTGGTCTGTAAAGCGCCTTTTGATCTAGCTTTCTCGCTCTTTTCGACGAGCGAGACGGCAACGGTGGCTCGCCATGAATACTATGACCTTTGTGGCATCACCGTTAAGGGGGTGGCGCGCACGGATGACTATGTTCGATTAGATTGTTCCAACGGGTTCAAGGCGTTCGCTTTCGATCCGGTCTTTCTGGTGAACCACATATCGTCGTATGGCTTCCGCTTGAATGACGTAGAATGTTATGATGTCTGTAACTTCCTTCATTTCAAAAAGGGGTCTCCCGAAATGAGGGGCAGGATAATGCCAACTGAGCCCAGAAACAGATATTAGGTTATAGACGCCAGCCGGATCACTAGAAAGCAAGCAGCACGGAAAGCCACGGCTAGTTGCATAGGTCGGCACCATTAGGAACGACGAGCTTAAAACAACCCAAGCCGAGGCCTCCGACTCCCGCCGATCGAGACGGTGCCTAGTCTGAAGTGTTTTTCAGCTTCGTCCCTGTTGCCTAGATGAAGCAGAATTCGTCCCTGCCAGCCTAGGCGTTCCGAGAGCAAAGCACCCTGTTCGGCTTTCTTGAGACTGTGTCGTCCAAGTCACCAAAGGTCTGGGGCTTCGGCTTATGTTGACCTGGAGCGAGGACTTCAATGTACGATGTCTACTTGAACGAACGGAACGATCTTCTTGTCGTTCCTCGAGGCAATTCCATTCCGATCGATCTCAACAGGAACTGGCGGAAGAAACGTATCGTGCGCTCGGTCAGCGAGCAGATCCGCGAAGATGTTCGGATCTACGGCTACCATCGGCGAAAGTTGCCGTTAAGTCGTTCGATGAACAAGTTAGCTTGATCTACAAACAACGAGCGATCGGCAAGTAAAATGCGAACGGTCGTAAATTCTAGGCGTTTGATTTTCGGACCGATTGGCGCGCCGAGAGCACTGAACCTCTTTAGTCGTCCGTTAAGAAGCCGATTGCAGCGGTGAACGGTCGCTGATGGCTGCGATGAGGGTGGCCAGGAAGAGGCGC
>NZ_JASAUT010000077.1:0-34255 GCF_029952935.1 Bradyrhizobium sp. Mp19
CGTGAGGCAACGGCTTAGGATCCGGTAACAATTAAGGCGAGGCAATGCGCACTGTCACCCTGATTGCCGCGCGGCAGTCATGGCTCGACGCCTTCGAATCGGATGAAGAAAACCTCATAATACAATTGCGCACATGCGGTGGGTAGTGCGCGGTCCATCATACAACCGATTTCGGACCATTCTTCACAGTTTAGGCCTTGCCTTGGCAGCAGTGAGTGAGGACCGTAGTCGCCGATGAGCATTGGCTGGCCGAGTTAAGGAGAGTGGCCTTAGGCACAGTCGTCGTGCAACGCCGGCTATGGGTCACGAGCCGACCACGGCGGCCCGCTTGACGTCGTTCTGCTTCCCACCCGAAACTGGACAATGCATGCTCGCCCAGTGTGAAGCCCATTGCGATGAGCATTAGCGTTTTGGGTTTATGGTGCGCTCGGAGGGCGTTCGCATTTGCTGCGATTTCAGTCGCTTATCCCAACGATGAAGATCAAATGGTTGCTATCAACCTCAAAGGGGCGTTTCAGCGCCTCTTGCCGACCCGCAGCCCTGCGTCCCGAACGTAATCAGCGACCGAAAAAATCAATAAAAACAATGAAGCTCGATCCTGATTGACCACCGTTATCGCTGTTCATTGGGGTTTCGGTGGTCAACCGGTGGTTGGCTGACGGACACAGCTCGGGCTGCGTTGCGGCCTTACATATGTATGAGGTGATAGCGCCTTCGAGGCTTCCCGTGTCCGACGAACTCATCGCGTTATGTACGATGACGACTCGAATGTAATCCGCCTTGGCGCGGGTCGCGCAACGATCCACGTCGAGGGAGGAAGAGAATCTAGAAAGAAATTTGCTCCTCTGCTGCGCCTGAGGTGCTCTCGCTAGGGGAGAACACCCGAATCTCCGGGGCTCTCGGTATTACGTAGGTCATGCAAATTAGCCCGAACCGCCCGCCCGGGGCAGGCGCTGACTCTCAAGGAATGCGCATCGATCTATGAACCTGGGATAATCTAGCGTTGGCTTCACAGACGGAGATCTGGCTCGTCGGTAGGCTCGTAATCGGCGGTCGGGAGGAAGCTAGAGGACTATTGCCTCTCGCTGGTCTTTACGGGACCGGCGACTGGGACGTACATCGATATACGCGCAGGGTATCCGATAGCTGACTGTGCTTCTAAAGCTGGTAGCGGCGTAACCGCGCTTCAGACCCGTCCGTTGACCGACAGCAGCGCGCCGGTAACGGCGCTGGCGGCGTCGCTCGCCAGGAAGAGGATGACATCGGCGAGTTCCTTCGGCGCAACCCATTTGGCAGAATCGGCCTTTGGCATGCTGGCGCGGTTTGCCGCGGTATCAATGATCGAGGGCAGCACCGCATTAATGGTGATCTTGCCTTTCAACTCGGCAGCTAGTGACTCCGTCAGCTTATGCACGCCGGCCTTCGACGCTGCATAAGCACCCATGCCCGAGCCGGCCAGCAGGGCGCCCATCGCACCGATATTGACGATGCGAGCCGCCTGCGAGTTGAGGAGGTGCGGGATCGCCGCGCGCGAGGCATTCAGCGCGGTCTCGACATTGAGAGCATGCATGCGCTGCCAAGTCTTGGGATCGCCGTCGGCAATGGTCTCGAAGGTAAATCCGCCGGCAATATTGATCAACGCGTCGATCGCGCCGAAATGAGCGGCGGCGGCATCGATCGCCTTTTTCGCCTGTGCCGCATCGGTCAAGTCGATGCAGCCGAGTTCGATCCGCTGGTCTGTTGCCGCGAGTTGCGACGCAGCATGATCGATACCGGCGACTCGCGCGCCGCGCGAAAGGGCTTCCTCGGCGGTTACCTTCCCAAGCGCGCCCAACGCGCCGGTGATGACGACGACCTTACCCTTCATGCTAGTCTCCGTGCGAATGAGAATGAATCGAGGCCGTAGCGAGCTTCATTTGCAATGTGCGCCGCGCTGGCTGAGATCGACCGCGACGATACCGGGAATCCGATCAAGCCAGCATCTGCTCAGGCTTGCGGCGCACATCATTGGGTGCGATCTGCCACGGTCACGCATCACGTCTTCCACTTGATCATCGTCTGCAAGACGCGCATTGGGGCGCCGGCGTAGGGCGGCTGAAATAGCATTTGGATCGGCGAGAGAGGGCCCTGGTAGAAGACCGGGCGCAATTTTGAAAAGGTGTTGAATCCCTCGCGCGCGTGGTAATGGCCCATGCCGCTCGCCCCAACCCCACCGAATGGCAGGTCATGTTGGCCGACGTGCAGGAGAGCTTCATTAACCGACACGCCACCCGACATCACCCGCGAGATGTAGAAGTCGCGCAGCTCGGCATTGTGAGTGAATGGATAGATCGCCAACGGGCGGTCGTGACTATTGATATAGTGGGCGACTTCCCGTTGATCTCCATACATCTTGATCGGCAAGATAGGGCCGAAGATTTCGCGCTGCATGACAATCATGTCTTCCGTCGGATTTAGCACTAGATGCGGCGGAAATTTGCGGCGCTTAACGTCCGGATCTTGCTGTTCCGCAAGATTGATCAGGACCGCGCCCTTCGAGCGGGCATCCTCCAGTGTCGCCTGCAGTCGCGTAAAAGCCCGTTCATCGATAATCGACGTGTAGTCTTGGCCGTTGACGTCTGGAAAGCGCTCAGTGAAAAGTCGCCTGCAATGGCCGACGAACTCCTCCTCTGTCCCCTTGGGCAGAAACATGTAGTCGACATTCGTACAGATCTGACCAGCATTGAACATCTTCACCCAGAGAATGCGCTCCGCCGCTGTTTTGATTGGAAAGTCAGGCCCGACAATCGCCGGTGCCTTGCCGCCAAGTTCGAGCGTGACGGGCGTGAGGTTGCGGGCCGCGTTGGCCATGACTGCGCGACCGGTCGCGCCGGATCCCGTGAACAGCAGATGGTCGAAGGGCAATGACGAGAATGCGGGTCCTCGCCCGCCGCTATCCTCGAAGAAGGCTAGCTTCTCGGTCGGAAAATACTTTGGGGAGACGCGCATGAGAACCTGGGCGAGCGCCTTTGAGTTTTCCGACATCTTCACCATCGCGCGATTGCCGGCGGCCAGAATCGCGGCGAGCGGACAGAAGCTAAGATTAAGCGGAAAATTCCAGGGAACGATGACCCCGACGACGCCGAGCGGCTGGGGGATGACACGGTTGCGCGCAAGCGGATAGGTCATGAAGTCGACGTGTCTGCGCTGTGGTTTCATCCACTTCTTCAAGTTCTTCCTGGCGTCGGCGATTGTTTCCAGGACGACGAAATATTCGGCGAACAGCGTCTCGAATTCAGACCGGTTGCCATAGTCGACGTTGATCGCTGCGACCAACGCGTCCTTGTTGTCCTTCAGGAATCTCCCGAGGGCTTTCAGGTCGGCAATGCGCTGATCGTAGGACGGCTCGGGCTCCGCGAAATACGCCGCCCGCTGCTTATCGAAGCAGGACTGCAGTTCAGCGGGAATGTCGATCGAACGAGAATTGACAAGCACGTTCATGGTGTTCGCTTTCTCTGGATTTTTCGCATGTCCTCCAAGCGGAATAACGAGGGCGCGCCTTGACTATGACTGCAGCAAATCCAAGTTAGTGCATGCTTGCGTTCGCATGGACGGAGCCCGGCCTCTCACCCAATATCCGCTTGATAGCGTGAGCGCAGCGGCCGCATTGGGCGCTGCATCCGAGGCAGGCATACACCTCGCTCATACGGGCCCGTCGCGCTTCTTTTACAACCACTGACCGCACCTGATGGTCGCTGAACACATTGCAAGAACAGACAATCATCGCCTTCTCCTAACCAATACCAATGAGTGGGATTAAGACCGCCACAAGCGCGGTGCTCCAACCCAACCGCAAGCACGAGGTTTCCATTCGGGTCATCCAGTGTGTCTAAGAGGCCGCTCGCGGATTGGTTACGCATTTCAGCTCCTTCCGAGGCATCGCGAGCGCCTGCTGCGGCTCCTCGACTACGCTACCCACGTTCATGCGGTCTCCTGCTTAGCTTCGGTCTGTAGGTCGGCTTCGGTGAAGCCATAGCCGCCGGGACGCAGCGCCGAATGCTCGCGCTTGGAGTGGACCAACGGGTAGAACATCTGCGTCGTCCAGCGCTCCGGGCCAAACAGGATGTCGTCCTGCAGGCCGACCTTGGCGGGATATTTGCGTGTGATATGCGCCGTGCCGAACAGCACGTCCCAGAAGAACAGCAGGTTGCCGAAGTTGCCCTTGTAGTGGCCAATGCCATCTTCGTTGGTGAGCGCGTGGTGCGCTCGGTGCGTGGCCGGCGTGGAGATGGTGCGCTCCAGCACCCACATCAGCGGATGCAGCGCGCGGATGCGGTACAGCGGCGCGTCCCACGCCCAGGCGCAGTGCGCGCCGAGGATGACCGCCAGCTTGATCACCAGGTACGCCGCGTAGATCGGGCCGAAACCAAGGTACACGGCCACGCCGCCGATCCACAGGCCCGGCATCATCAGGTAGTAAAAGAAGTTGTTGCGGTAGGTAATGCGCACGCTCATGTAGGGCGCGCTGTGATGCGCGCGGTGCAGCGGCCACAGCAGGGGCGTATGCGAGGCGCGGTGCCAGAGGTACTGCGTGAGGTCATCGCCGATCAGCAGCAGGCCGGCCATGGCCCACCACGGCAGATTGGCCCAGGCGTTGTGCTGCGCCGGTATGAGCCAGTTACACAGCGCGTTGCTGCCTAGCAGTGCGATCGGCTGGGTGATCGCGATCAGGCTGACGAACATCAGCACCTCCAGCCAGGTGTCGTTGGGTGTCGCGGCGCCGCGCACGGTGGCTTGGTACCGCCGGGTGATGAACTCCATGGCGGCAAAGCCCAGGATGCAGGCGCCGATCAGGAGGTATTGCAGTTGCGAACTCATGTGGGGCGTCTCCTACCGCTTATGTTTTGGATTGTGGAACGGTCTTAGAGGTGCCACCATAATGCGTCCAATGCATAATATTCATTGTCTTGATGCATGGAGAGCAATGCCGTGAATCTGCGCCGCCTGAACCACGTCGTCGCCCTTGCCGATACCCTGCACTTCGCCCGCGCCGCCGAAGCCGCCCACCTGAGCCAGCCGGCCTTCAGCCGCAGCATCCAGGCCATCGAGAGCGACCTGGGCATCCGCCTGTTCGACCGCGACGTTGGTGATGTCCGCCCCACCCGTGCCGGGGAATTCGTCATCGAGCGGGCGCGTAAGCTGCTGTTCGAGGCACGTTGCCTGCAGCGCGACGTGGATCTTTATCGCGACAGCCAGCTCGGCAATACGCCCTTCGGTGTCGGGCCGCTGCTGACGGCCACCCTGATGCCACGCGTGCTTGTGGCGTTGCGCCGCCAGCACCCGCAACTGACGCTGCGCATGGAGGTCGGCAACTGGGCGCAGTTGCTGGAGAGCTTGCGTACCGAGAACATCGATTTCTTTGCCGCCGATGTGCGCGACATGCCTAGGGATGCCGCGCTGGACATCCAGCTGATCGGGGGGCAGCCGGCGGACCTGTATGTGCGGGCAGGCCATCCGCTGACTGGGCGCGAGCACACGCTGCAGGAAGTCTGGGCCTACGGTCTCGCGGTACCGAAGCTGCTGAGTCCCTCAAAGGTGGACCTGGCCGCCCTGCTGGGCCTGCCTGAGGGCCAGGAGCCAACCGTTGCGCTCGAGTGCGACAACTACGGCCTGCTCAAGACGGTCGCGCTCACCACGGATACCGTTCTGGGTGCGACGAACGCGGCAGTACGAGAGGAGTTGGAATCTGGCGCGCTCGTCCGGCTTGTCGTACATGGCTGGCTGTCGCCGCCGTCGAGCACGGGTATCGTGTGTTTGCGAGGGAGAACCCCGTCGCCGGCGGCCAAGGAAGCCATTGCAGCGATTGTGCGGGCAGCGGGCGAGATCAACGTGTAGGTCGCCTAGCAGCACCCGACGCATGGTCCGTGTGGATTGCCGGCCTGTTCATACTCCTAAGACGACTGTTTTCTTACCACGATTGCGCGGTGATCATTCGTTGAACGTTGCGATTGGCGATACGGAGGCTACAGAAGAATGGCAGGACCGCTTGATTGATCCTACCCCTGATCCGGAAAGCCGCCTCAGCGAGAGCGATACTATCATCGGCGACACGTCGCACTGACGGAAGCGCTCAACACCCTGTCAGCGCGCCAGCGGGCCATCGTCGAGGCGCGCCTGCTCGCCGATGAACCGAAGACCTTGGACGAACTGGCGCGGGAGCACGGCGTTTCGCGCGAGCGGATCCGTCAGATCGAAGCGCGTGCCGTCGAGCTGATCAGGAGTGCGGTCCAAGCCGTATCGCCGAAACCCGAGCTCCGTCCCGTCGTAGAGCCGCGGCGGCACGCTCCCTAATGGGAACCAATGGTGGTGCGCAAGCGCGCGATCATCGCTGCCTACCGAGAAAATACGGGGATATTGGCGTGGGTTGGCAGCCCTAATGCATGCGCTCGCGAAGTTTCTTGACGATCTCGCGAAGGGCTTTGGCGTACTCTTCGATGATCCGCCGCGCCTCTTCCAAGCGAGCGCGGTCCTCATCTTTATTCTCTGGCTCGACGGGCTTCTTCATCGACGGGATGGTCAGACCCGTTTCCCGGTAGCCGGTTTGAGCTAGGTCAAAGCCACCTCTAATCCTGCCATTTCGCCCTCCGTTTCTGCCGTCGCGTGACACGGTCGGACCTACCCAGCGGGTTGTCCGCACACACAGTTCCTTTTGATTCTCGCGATTGCAGCGCGGTGCCTATCGAGTTCATCCGCCGATGACTATCGGACGATTGGCTCATCCGAACACTTACCCGGCTTGCCACCTGCCCGGACACAGTCGCGATAGAGCCACGGTGGCGCGAATGAACCAGCCCAAATCCCAAGCCCGGCCTTTTCCGCCGATTTCTGATCTTGCGCGTACTTGCCCTTTGAGTAGCGGGGCCAATCGATCGCATGACCGTGCGATACAAGCCACTGCGCCAAGTCTACCCCACCCACGCTACAAGCCGCCACAGTGCGCCCGTAGCGGTCAGCGTCGAGCGGAACACATCGGACCGGCCGCGACGCCAAGAACTTGCCCTGCGCGGTGACTAGGAAGGTCAAATACTGGCCGGCATCGCTTCGATTGCGGCCCGCAAGCGCGGCATAATTTCGACGTTGAACGGCACGCCAGTCTTCTGGCGTCCCATGGTCATCATCTCGCCGCGGATATGCTGTCGCCCCATCCGGACGACGTCGCAGCGCGACTGTCCGATCCTGCAGCAAGAGCTAGGCCAACCGCTCCCTTGTGCCAATCGCGTAGCACTTCTCGAACTGCTCGCACTCGCTCGTCTCCCAGGGGTGGTGGCCGCCGGTTCGAGGTATCTTCGCGAGTTTCACCTCGGCGAGCGGAACGTCGACGACCGGAGCCGCGTGAGCAACTGACTTCATGGCGCCACCGCCGGGATATGCAGCCAGGCCTGGCGCGATCGTCGCGACTGGATCGCGCGCAAGCAGGCCATGTGGGATCGCGGCGAAAGCTGCCTTCTCAACAGCCGTCGTCGCTGATGCGCTGTCCTGCGGCGCGACGTTTGATAGCCACCGTGCGGCCGAATGCCAGATTCACACCCCTCATATCTATGCTGCGCAAAGGCCCGATGGAGTTCGACGATGAAGATGAAGGAAGACCGCCGCTGCGCGGCCGCGGAGAAGCCGCGCCAGGATGATCCCAAGAGACGCGCCTAAAAGGCGATTCGGACATCCTTAGGAACGCTGACCCGGCTCGGTTGTTGAGAGGCATTATGGCGCCTCCCGTCACCGTTCATTTCACCTGTATCGGCTGCGGCATCGTCTATTCAGCGATCCAGGAACGCAGCGCAACCGAGACCAATACGTCCGGGACGTTCGCATGCCGGCAATGCGGAAAGCTTGTTCATCACTGGGCTGGACTCTACGACTATAACGAATGGAGAATCGCCTCCGTACTGCCCAAGCAACCCAAGATGAGAAATGAAATACGTGGGTGATCGCCCCTACTCCGACCCTGAGAAAGCTGCCCGCAGGCTCATGGAGCACGCCCGCGCCTTTCAGCCGGTCCAGATTGGCCGGATCTATATCGAGAAGATCAACTATCCGATGCTCTCCAGGACAAGGCGACGCCGGCCGAGTACTGGGCCGGGCTGCAGTATGCGATCGGCCAAGGCTGGCTCGAATACCACGAGAGCGGGACGTTCGCGAGGATGTTGCAGCGGGGTAAAGACCTGTTCGCCTGACCTAGAACCACTGGGCCTATCGCCTCTGCCGTTCTGACATGACGTACCAGTATCCGGTCCCAATCGCAGCAGCCGCGCTGAGCACCCCAACGATTGCGACGAGCTCTTCCACCAGTTCCATGCGGACGCTCATTATCCCAAAGAATGGCCCCAGCGCGTGGATCTACACTGGAGCCAAGGTTGCGTCATCTATGAGATACGACAGTTCAGCCGATCAAAAGCCAGCCTACACTGGCGATGAGCGCGACAAGCGACATCCCCGCTACGCCTATAAAGCTGAACTCGACGCCATCTAAATCGGGCCTGAACATAATATTTAAATACTGCACGTCGGATCAGGCGGGCGGCTTTAGCGTATGTCAGTCAGCGGAGATGTCCCATTCCAGGTTCCACCCCCGTCTATGTGAAGATCTTTGAAACGATCTCGTTGGCGCTGTTTTTATTGCTCATGCAACAGGCGACCGAGGTCTAGTCCGCGTGACGACGGATAATGGCGAAGTCCAGATTTGGCTCGCAGCGACCTCCCGTGAGGAAGCGCTCGACAAAGTGCTGATGGACAATCCTCGAGCGCTCGTGGTGCGCCACGACGCAGTGAGCCGATCGGTTCAGTTTAACGACAAGCTGATTGCCTTCGCAAAACATTGGGGCTTCCGTCCTCGCGCCTGCGCGCCATATCGGGCCCGCACGAAGGGCAAGACAGAGAACGGCGTCGGCTACGTGAAGAAGAACGCGATTGCGGGGCATTCCTTCCCGAGCTGGGGGGCATTCGAGGCGCATCTCGACAGGTGGGAGCGTGAGGTTGCGAACGTTCGCATCCACGGCACGACCGGCGAGGCGCCGATCATTCGCTTTGCGCGTGACGAGATACATCGGTTGAAGCCGCTCGGCGGGCAGCCGTCGTTCGGATCCTTGCGTGAACTGACCCGCATCGTCGGCAATGATTGCGCCGTCGAGATCGACACAAACAGCTACTCGGTACCGTGGCGCCTTATTGGCGAGCGCGTGGCTGTAACGATAGCGGCCGGCGAAGTGCGGATCCGCCATGGACTGCACCAGGTTGCGGTCCACAAGCAATCGGAGGGGCGCCGGCTGCGGATCGTCGACTCCGCCCATCTCGATGGTGTTGCCGGGCGCAATGGCACGGTCCGCCGGGCGGAGATCGCGGCGGCGACGGTGCTGGCGCCATCTCCACCGCCGTCGCTGCTACGTCCTCTTGCCGAATACGAAGCCGTGGTCGGAGGAAGCTTCTGATGGCGCGGGCAAAGAGGGTCATTGAAGCAACAACCGATCCGCTCGACGCCATGCTGGTGCGATTGCAGCTCTCCGGCATCCGCGATCAGCTCGACAGCCTGCTCGACGAAGCGGCGCGCGCAAACCTGTCGGCGCGTGAGACGCTGATCCTGCTGTGCGAGCGCGAGATCGCACGCAAGGACATCGCCGCATCGAGATGGCGCTGAAGCTCGCACACTTCCCGGCCGTGAAGGAGCTTGCTGGCTTCGACTTCGAGGCGCAGCCGTCGATCGATCCAAAGCAGATCCGTGATCTTTGCCGCGTCACGTTGGATCGCCAACGGAGAGAACGTACTGCTGCTTGGCCCGCCGGGCGTCGGCAAGACGCACCTGTCCATTGCACTCGGGCGAGAGGCAATCCTGGCCGGGTATACGGTGCAGTTCACCACGGCGACGACGCTGGTCGCTGGCCTCGCCAAGGCGCACGGCGAGCGACGCCTGGACGAGAAACTGCTCGCGCTGTCGAAGCCAAAGCTGCTGATCGTCGACGAACTCGGCTACTTGCCGCTGGAACCCGATGCGGCACATCTTCCAGCTGGTTAGTCGGCGCTACGAAACCGGCGCCATGCTGATCACGTCGAACCGCAGCGTTGCCGAATGGGGCACCGTGTTCGCCGATCCCGTGGTCGCCACCGCCATCCTCGATCGGCTTCTGCACCACAGCCACGTGCTGACGATCCGCGGCGACAGCTATCGGCTCCGCGCCAAGCGCAAGAGCGGCCTCATCAAGCCGCCGCCCGACGGTGACGGCCCTCCGGTCGGCTCCGCCTCCCTCCGGCCCGTCACCGTCGGAAACAACCTTCAACCGAGATCATAATCCAGATGGTGGGGGCAGTTCATCATGACGCAAAGGGGGCAGTTCCGGATGGCGTTTGACAGTGAGCGACGCATTACTAACGACGCTTCGAAGGCGCCGTTCCTAACGCGACCCGAGCCGGCGCTCAACTCGATTGCGGCTGGTGCCGACCTTCTTGACGGCCTTCTTCACCGATGCCGCCGATTTCCGGGTCTTGCTCGCCTCATAGCGCACTTCGTAATCCTGCCCGCCGGCGACGCGCGCCCGGTCCTGCTTCCGACCACGCGCGGTCTGCTTCTTCGCTTTCTTCGCCATCCCGGTCTCCCTGTTGGTGAGGGCCAACTCTGGTTATGATCGACCGTTCCATAAGCGGAGATGCAGCGGAACGATTGCGCCAGTTTGAATCAGCTTATTGTTAGTGGAGTTGCGTTGTGGCGTTTCAGCGGAGGAAGCCTGAGGCGATCGGGACCAAGGCGCTCTTTCCCGGCTTCATTGCGCCGGCCCTGGCATCGCCGATCGAGAAGCTGCCGAGCGGCACACGCTGGATTCACGAGATCAAGTTCGACGGGTACCGGGTTCAGACTCACATCGCTAATGAAGACGTGAAGATCTACACCCGGCGCGGCAACGACTGGACCAGGCGCTTCAAGAAGGTTGCCCAAGACGCCTGGCAGATTTCAGCAACATCAGCCATCATCGACGGCGAGATCGTCGTTCCCTCGGCAGACGGCACGACCGACTTCTCTGTGCTGCAGAACGAGCTGCGCGGCACGTCGACCAGGATCGTGATGGTGGCCTTCGATCTGTTGTACCTCAACGGTCGCGATCTCCGGAAGCTGCCGCTAGTCGAGCGCAAGGCCGTGCTCAAGAAGCTGATTGCCGGCACCGCCATCCAGTTCAGCGAGAGCTTCGAGGTCGACGGCCCCAAGATGTTCACCCATGCCTGCAAGCTCGGCTACGAGGGCGTGGTGTCGAAGGTGGTAGACAGTGTCTATCCGACCGGCGCCCGCAGCCGGGACTGGGTCAAGAAGACCTGCGCCCAGCGTGAGACGCTGACAATCGCGGGCTTTGCCCTCGACGGCAATGAATGGGACGGGACCTATGTCGGCCGGCGCAAGGGTGACGAGCTGATCTACGCCGGCAAGGTCGACCACGGCTTCGACAAGGCCTCGGCCGCCGATCTCCGCAAGCGCCTTACGCCACTGATCCGGAAGACGCAGCCTTACACCAAACGCATTACCCACAAGGCGATCTGGGTCGAGCCGAAGGTGCTGGCCGAGATCGAGTACCGCGCCAAATCCGCCGAGGGCAAGGTGCGGCACCCTTCTTTCGTGGTGCGCGGGAAGACCATGAACGCGCCGCGCTGCAGCTGCTGCGACGATACCCGCTGGGTCTGCGAGGCGCATCCGGACCAACCATATGAGGGACCGCATACCTGCATGTGCGGCTGCACGGCCGGGATGCCGTGCCCGGCCTGCTGCAAGCCAGACGATCACGACGTTCTGCCGCCCTTGCCAGATGGCTTTGATCCGGACCATGGATAATAAGCAAAGCGCGCAGCGGCCGCCTAAGCACATCGAGTGAGAAAGGTGTGGACGCGGGGTGCCGATCTCGGAGTTTAACCCGGCGAATAGGAAATGGGCGTATTCAACCTGCGTCATTCCCGGCGCGAGTATTCGCCGTAGCAGATCTCGTCCCAAGTGTCGCGACTTAGACTCTAAAAATCATGAGACTTGGTATCAACTGCATACAATTTGAATTTCTAAAACGTACTCGGAATTGAAGCGGCATAGGCTGAATCCCGCCTGAGCTCTACGCCTAACGGAGATCACGATTTCGATGATTACGCTGCAAAACCGTGAGCCCGCGAAACCATCCCTGTCCTTACCTACGGCTCGCGGCCCTCTATGAAATTGTAGGAATGTCGGTCATCGAGTTCAGTAAAGCCGGCGCCGAGATCGATGGCGCCGTGACCGATACCGATATTGGCCAGCAGGTTCGGATTTGTTGCCGCCGGCGGGAATATCGACGGCAGCGTAACCCATATAGTGGTTAACGCCGTTGGCCACTTGAACTCGGGAAAGCCGTCCGACCCGGAATACCCGAGCCGCGTCGCCCGCCCTTGGCTCATGCTAGCCCTGTGGCTCTTTGGTCGCAGCGCACTTCTTTTTCCTGGAAAATGAATGCTGGCTGAATCTACATAGTGAGCCCTGCTCGCTCCAGGGTTACGCTGTCGCCGAGTTGTATTCGGAGGCGACACACTTGGGGTACAATATGACCGAAAGAATCGCACTGGCCGCGGCGAAAAGCGGGCACACAAGCTCAGCACATCGACGCAGACTTGCCGCTGCAATCGTCTTGGCGCCCGCGATCATGTTTTTTTCCCATGGTGCGTTGGCCGATGAAGGCGGCGTAAGCTTCTGGGTCCCCGGCTTCTTTGGAAGCCTCGCGGCCACGCCGCAGCAGCCGGGTTGGTCGCTAGCGACGGTCTACTACCACACTTCCGTATCCGCCGGTGCCGACGTCGCCCGCGCGCGTGAATTTACGCTTGGCAGGGTTCCGACCAACGTTACCTTGAACGCAAATTTGAATTTAAACGTCAAGGCCACTGGCGACCTCGGCTTTGTGATCCCGTCCTATGTATTCGAGACGCCGGTGCTCGGCGGCCAGGCGTCGGTATCCCTCATCGGAGCCTATGGCGTCGTCGGCACAAGCCTGGCGGGGACCTTGTCCGGCGTGGTCACGGCGCCGCCGTTCGGCAGCATTCCTTTCGCGCGGTCCGACACCATCAGCGACACGACATGGGGCTTTGGGGATCTGATACCGCAATTCGCATTGCGCTGGAACGCCGGCGTCCACAACTACATGACCTATATCACCGGCGACATCCCGGTTGGCGCTTACCAATCCACGCGCCTGTCGAATATCGGTATCGGACACGGCGCAATCGACGCCGGCGGCGGCTACACTTATTTCAATCCGCAGACCGGCCATGAGTTTTCGGGCGTGCTCGGCTTCACTTATAATTTCAATAACACTGCGACGCAGTATCAGAACGGCGTCGACATGCACTTCGACTGGGGTGCATCGCAGTTTCTCTCGAAGCAGGTCATGGTTGGGCTCGTGGGCTACGTCTACAAAGAACTCGGCTGCGACAGCGGTTCAGGCGACCGTGTCGGCTGCTTCCAGTCTCAGGTGGTTGGCGTCGGTCCACAAATCGGTTTCCTATTTCCGGTCGGCGACATGCAGGGCTATCTCAACTTAAAAGCTTACGGGGAGTTCGCCGCGGAAAGCCGGCCAGCCGGCTGGAATACCTGGGTCACCTTCTCTATCTCGCCGCCCGCACCCGGAGCGCCTCCGACGACGAAGCCCATCGTCGGAAAATATTAGAGCGAAGCTGCCGAGGATGCTGTACGAATCCCTCTCGCTGATCTGCTCAACCGTGTCGGTGAAGAGATCAGCTTTTCGGAAAATGTCCGGCGGGGCATTGGTTGCTGCACCGTACGCAGCAGCTCTAACGGCACCCGAATAGATGCACAGCGCTGGCTAGTTAGTACCGCAGCGAAATGACACGATGTGCCGAACGGACGTGGCCCTTTATTCGATCACTTCATCGGCGCGATGGGCAGAAGCGGCGGGATGGCGAGGCCGAGCGCTAGCTCACTGACGCGGCAAAAAGGGCGTCGGTCGTCGGTCATGTCCGCACGGCATTGCAAGTGAAGCGGTTGCGATCCCGGTAAACGTCCCGACACTCGAAGGATGGTATTTGCTGCAAGGACAGGCAGTTGCGATATCGCGCACGACAGACGTTTATGCATTGGAGTTTAGTGGTTCGGGCCGCTGCCAAGGTGGTGAAAGAGGCGAGATCGGCGGTGCGGGCATCTAGTGTTTCCCGCACTCAATGATAGAAGCATTGCAGAGAGTACAGAAACGATCGCAATCGACCGGTTGCTATATTTCATAGCCCAACCCTCTTACGTCGAAAAACAAGGCGAGTTTGGAGTGACCTCGCAGTTCGTCATTGAAGTTCAGCCTTTCTCCATCAGCAACAGCTTCCAACAGCTTTCTCGTCTGCCTGCCCTCGCATCTATTTGGCCCGCCAATCCGAAGGTGCCAATAGCTGCCATGGCCATTGCGCACCTGCGGGCCCTCACCACTCGTCACGCCGTCACCAGCGTCGCGTTCGACGCCGTGCGGCTGAAGATCGCTTTTTGCTGATTTAACTCCGAACGGCGTTGTGAACGCCCATATGAACGCGACCGGCCATAGCAAACCACCTGTCGCGATCCCGATCCAGCTCATGGCATTGATATCGCCGGCCTGCGGATGATTCCATTTATGCGTGAGCTGACCTGGAAGTTTGCCCAGATTGACGACGATCATTACGCCAACAAAGATCAGAACAGCGAACACCACAAACGCAAACGCATCCAATGCGCCGAATGAAGAATCCACTGCCAGCACTCCATCTAAAGCTGCGCGGTCATATTCCCCGCAGGTGATCGCTGCTCAGTCTGTTCTATCCAAGATTAAGGCGAACGTTTTTTGCTTCGCAGACTAAGGTAGAACAACGTCCGGGTCTTGTGCAATTCGCTCCGCCTGAATGAAATGAAAGGTCCCACGCGCATGGCGTGCGACATCAAGGACAGCACAATTGATTCTGCTCGGTCCGAGCAGCAAGGGCCAAATCTCAACACCCTTCCGTTTGTTGCAGCGATTGTGGCGCGACTCACGCACCAGTAAATTGCCCTTTAGGTCAATAGCTTTGACCGCGCGGACGATTAGACGGGGCGCGCCGCAAACGGCGCGGTCCGAACTAACAACTTCCCGCCCTCTCTCCTCGCACACCCGCCTGCTTGTCAGCACACGCTTTTCCCTAAAGGGCAATATCGCACGGACACCGTGCCGTGGTGTCGTGCTCTCGCTGATGTTGTTTGGTTGGGATCCCGAAGAGGCAGAGTTGCGATGAGCATCCATTGCTGGATCGACTCTGTGGCGGAAATGGCCCGGCAGACGGTATCGAGACCGCCTCGCTCGGCGAGCGCCACGACTCGCTCCCTTCAGTGTGGAGAGAGAGAGAGCACAGGTCGATCAATTGACTATGGGCCTAATCTAAATGGCGACGCCCTACCAATGCAACTTTGAAGCCTCGTCGCAGTCAACCATGCGAGGTTAGATACATGCTATTGCCGTTCGGAAAGCACCGACACCGATATCTGAGGTTTCTCGCCACCGTGATCGCGGGCTATGTCGTCGTCAGCTATCTGATTTTGCCCGCGACCTGGTCCCGGATCGAGCATGAGCCCGGACTGTCAAAGCATACGATGGTCACGTCAACGGCCCAGGGCATACCAGGAGACGCGATCAACGTCGGTCTCGTCGGAGCGCGCGAAGACGTCGTTTCCGCATTTCATGCCGCTGGCTGGTTTCCTGCCGACCCGATCACGCTGCGGACCAGCCTGGAGATCATCGGCAGCGTGGTGTTCGACCGGTCCTACAAGGATGCCCCTGTCAGCCCACTCTATTTTGATGGACGGCGTGAGGATCTCGCTTTCGAAAAGCCGGAGGGGGTAAGCGCGGACCGCCGTCAACACGTCCGGCTTTGGTTGGTGCTACAGAGCGGCGCCGAAGCGAGTCCCGTATGGCTCGGATCGGCGAGCTTTGATAGCGGGGTTACCCTGAGCCGCGATACCGGTCAGGTCACGCACAAGATCGCACCAAATATCGACGATGAGCGTGACCGCCTGATTACCGGGCTGGACCGGGCCCGGATGGTAACAAGCATATACCAGATCAACGGGATTGGCCCCACTCTGAATGGCCATAATGGCGAGGGGGATCCTTATTATACCGACGGCGAGATCTGGATGGCGAAACTCGTTGCGCGGGGCGAGAAAGCCACCACACCTGCGAAACTTCTGCCAGCCCCGGCATTGATTCAGCTGAAGGACAAGATGTTTTCGCTGGCCTCTAACGTGGGAGGTTAGTGCTTTCACCAGGGACGACTTTCAACCGCCAGCGCTAATCTTGCCCCTGCGGTGCCCCATCAGATCATGAGGCTGTGCGCGGCCAGAGCGGCGCCGAATCAACCGCCGGGACGGCTAGCGAGCCCATTGACCGAGCTGTAGGCACGTCAGCAGACTGACGTAACTTGGTGCCCCGATGCTCTCGTGCGGGATGCACTGCGCCTTGCTCGAGGCCGGAAATTTGGATCATTGGGTCGCGAGCAGCTGCCGCGCCCTCTTTTTATCATTTATGCAGGTCTTAGTCGTCTGATCAACGGTGAGCCCGGCCGTCGCAGCGACCGCTCCGAACAATGTCGAATGCCGGCACCCGATCGGCCATGGCGACCACGAGTTGCGAACTAAGAGCAATCATTGAGATTAAAGAGGCATATCTGTACTCCCGCTCGTATTTTCCTCCGCTCCCCAGCGAATGTTTGGAACCATTTTAATTTGCGAAAACCGACCGGCGCTGGCGATGTCTCCCGCAAGCAGCTGGTTTCTCGCGGTGGTCCGTTTGGAGGTTACCCGCCGCTGCGTGAGCCGCCGATCGCATTTTCGATGGCGGCAAATAAGGAACTGTCCTGTAAGGGTTTCAGTAGGAAGGCAACCAGACCAGCATCCTCGTAACGCTCGCGCAAGGCAGAGTCGCCATGAGCTGTAATCATGATCGTCGAGATTCGAATGCCGTTACGCACCAAGTGCTGGTGAAGCTCCAAACCGTTCATCACGGGCATCTGGAGATCGACGATCACGCATTCGGGAAGGCCATGCGGCAAGGCCGCAAGGAAATCCTGCCCCGATTCATATGTCTTTACATCGAAGGCGCGGGACCGTAGCAACCGGGCCAAAGCTTTGAGCACGGCAGGATCATCATCGACCACGGCAATTCGGGGGGCAATTTGCGCCATAAACGATTATGGCTGCGGCGTTGGTCACCCGTCGAGTTGACCGTTGGGCCAATAAGCCCGGTTTCCTATTTCGAGATTTGGGCCTTCTCCGCCAGGCGGACGAGATCCGCCACGGTGCGCACGCCCAGTTTCTCCATCATCCGGCTGCGATGAACCTTGATGGTCTTTTCGACCGTACCCAGATCGCCGGCAATTTGCTTGTTGAGCCGCCCCGCGACAACATGCGAGAGCACTTCCCGCTCGCGTGGGGTCAACGTTCTGATTTTCGCCTCGATCGATTCCAATTCGGAGCTACGCTGACGCACCTCGGCCTCGCGGTTTTGGGCGCGTCGTATGGCTTCGAGCAGATCAGTGTCCTTCGTCGGTTTCGTGAGGAAATCTACGGCGCCTGCCTTCATGGCACGCACACTCGTGGGAACGTCACCCTTGCCAGTAATGAAAATGATCGGCCTATAAGAGCCTCCGGCGGTCAGCGCCTGCTGGAGTTCGAGGCCGTCGAGACTTGGCATCGCAACATCCAGTACGGCACAGCCGGGGATTGCCGGATCGTGCTGATCGAGAAATTCCTGCGGACGCGCATACGATTTGACCTCATAACCCCCGGCGCGGAGCAATCGTGACAGCGCCTTGAGTACGCCAACATCATCATCGACGAGATAGACAGTAAATTTATCCATCACATCACCTCGTTGTCTCCAGACCTGGCACTGAGAAGCCCGCAATTGCACCGTCGTTCTGGTCGTTGACCAGAGTCAGCTTGCCGCCATGCGCCTGTATGATCGTCGAACAGATCGTCAGTCCGAGACCGAGACCATGCTGCTTGGTCGTGTAGAATGGCTCGAACAGGTGTCCATTTGCCGATAAAGGTATGCCGTGGCCTCGATCTTTCACCCGCACTTCAACGCTTCCGGTCGGCTTCTCGTGGGTCGAAATCAAAACAGACCGCTTAGCCGTCGGGGTCGAGGCCATCGCATCCATCGCGTTCATGACGAGATTGAGCAAGACCTGTTGCAATTGGATGGGATCGCCCGACGTCATGGGCAAGTTGTCTGCCAGTTCGAGCTTCACGTTGACATCGCGCCTGATCAACTCACTGTTGAGCAAGCCGATAGTGGAATTGATAAGATCATTGAGTTTGACGCTTTCCGCTTTCCGTTCGCCTTTCCTTAACAGGCTGCGGAGTCGCCGAATAACTTCCCCGGCCCGGTTGTCTTCGTGAACAATCTCCTCGAGTGCGTCACGTACCTCGGCGAGGTCCGGGGCTTTTTGTGCCATCAGATGGAGCGCCGCCTGCGCATTCGAAAGTATCGCAGTCAGTGGTTGATTGATCTCGTGGGCAATCGAACCGGAGAGCTCGCCGAGCACAGATACGCGCATCAGATGCTCCACCTCCTGACGCTGCAGGGCAGCCTCAGCCTCCGCAAATTTCCGATCGGTGACGTCGATGAAAATGCCGCCGAGCTGATGAGATTCGCCGCCATGTTCTGCATAGTAGCGGGCTCGCATGCGTACCCAACGCACCTCGTCGCGCGGCAGCAGGATACGGATGTCGCTGATTTCAGCTTGTTTCGCGTCGAACGCCCCTCGCAGCGCAGAGGTTGCAATGCCAAGATCATCCGCGTGCACCGCTGCCAGAAACGCTTTGCGCGTCAGCGGCATGCCGGGCACTATCCCGAACAGCGTCCTGCAATGCTCGGACGCCCAAAACTCATCGGTGCTTCGGTCAAACTGCCAGAGCCCGATGTTCGCGGCAGCCGCCGCAAACGTCATTCGCTCCTCGCTCTCCTTAAGCAGATTTTCGACGCGCAGCCTTTTGCGTCGCTGAATCAGCAAGGCGCCCACGAACAGGGATTGCAGGCCGAAGATGAACAGCGTCGAAAGAACCGTGCCGCGATGCTCATCCCAGATTGTAGGACTTTTGAACAGAAGGCTGGTGCCGGGAGGCAAGTTGTGCTCGCGCAGGCTCCACCGCTCCATCGCACGATAATCGACCCGGTATTGCCCCGGGTTTGTTCTGGGAGCGAGCGCGGTCGGATCCCTGCCCTCCATGATTTCGATCGCCATGTCCGCCGCGGCAACGCCCACTGACTCGAACGGCTCGACGAACCCGCCAACGGCACCGTTTCCAAGGAACGTGTCGTAAGGCGCGTAAACCGGCGCAGGCGAAACGGCCGACAAGGCGGTTGCCACTTCGGCGGGGATAAAGGCCGCGCCGTCGCCGTCGGCAAATACCGTAAGGAGGATCACGATCGCGTCTTGGGGTATCTTTGACACCTCCCCGACCAGCTTCGCATACGGAAGCTCGAACAGGTACGTCACGTCGAACTTGCGCTCGCGGCTTTCGAGGGTCGTTCGAGCAATCGCTTGCCACCGGCGATCAGTATCCCCACTTCCGGCGATAACAAACAGGCGGCTGGCTTCCGGTTGGAGCCGTTCCGCGAGCTCTAGCGTCCTGTCGAGATTGAAGTCGCTAACGATCCCCGTCACCTGAGGCGGCGGTCGCACGGCAGCATAGGTCTGTGGCGAGATGGACGTAAACACCACAGGCACATTCGGCGCGATCTCGTCGCGGTGCTTCATGATAAACGGTAACGCAGCGCTGCCGAGCGTCATCACCAGGTCGGGTGGCCGTTGCGCATATTTATGTCGGAGAAACGTCACCGTTCGAAGTTCGTTTGCCGGGTCCTTATTCCGCGCCAGATCAAGAAATTCTGCATCTATTTCGACTTTTTGCGGGGAGCGCTCCAGCAACCGCTTTCGTGCGGCCTCCGCGATCGCAGTGGTAGCGGGAAATGTATAGTTGAAGGCGTGCAGCATCAGAACGCGCCGGGGCTCCGCGGCGCGCCCGTCCACCGCGAACAAGAAAAGGAGCACCATGCTCCACAAAACTGGGTGCGCCCTACTCATTCCGTCATTCCGGAAACGGCCGCCATTTCAAAATACTACAGTACGAAATTCACAACCGGCTCGCCTGGTAAGCGAGGATGCGCGGTCGCCAAGTGCAATCTTAGCACGCTTTTGTGATCGTTGTCGCTTCAAACGAGTGGAATTTTGTTAACAAAATCAATCGGTAGAAGTTTTTTATTCGGATCGCCCCCGTGCTGTTGACCGCGCCTGGCACACGCATTCCGAGCCGAAAGTACTTCATTTGCGTTTAAATCAATCTGCGGCAACAAGCGATGTCACGATTTGTCGCGAACGAATATGACCTCGAACTTCTGCTTTACGACGACCTGGTCGTAGATGCCCGTTAGCTGATCTTTTGCCACATCATAGCTGAGTGTGTAGGTAGAACCGTTATAGCCGGCGGCGCGTAGCTCAAAAAACAACTTGATACTGTTGCCATCGCTCGTAGCCACGGCCGTGTGAAAAGGCAGTGGCCTCGGGTTGGCATAACTCGCATCAAGTTTGCCGTCGACGCTTACGGCATTGATGGTGATCACGTAGCCTCCCTGCAGGCGCACCCAACGGCCGGGCAGCACACTAAATGCCGCTTTCGTCGTGGATTCAGTCGGCGGGCGGGACGTCTCTGGCGAAGGCCGCTGCGCTTGCGCCAATGCAGAATTTACAATCATCGACAGGCCAAGGACTGCGAGCGGTATTGAGTTCATGTGTTTCGTCCGATCCGGCCTCGTAGTTGCGTTGTTCGATTCTAGCCAAATGTTCGAATTTACTTATCGCTCAAGGCGCCAGGAGCCATCCCAATTTTCAGTGGGAGGATCCACGGTCAATTTATTGAGGCGATTGACGAAAGCTGCGGACGGGCCATCATTAGGGCGATCGCGAGCGCCGCCTCAAATACACGACGCGATTCATCCCATCGCCGACCCCTGTAGCTGGCGAGCCCGTCCGAGTGTGCTGACCCTTGCGCCCCATGAGGGCAACAAGCGCCCGATCTCCTCGTTTAGATGTCGTCGCGAATCTTCAACCGTCGCATCGAGTCGGGTTTGAAGCCGGGCCAGGGCAACCGTGTCGCCGGACTGGGCCTTCTTTTCTATCAGGCCGCTGATACGCTTGCGGGCTCCGCGGATTTCGCTCGCGAATTCATCACTCTTTGCTTCAAACTTGGCGCGAATGGCGGCGACGTCACCGGATTGCGATCGCGTCTTGCTGATAATGATGCGCGGCAGCTCGAGCCCCCGCTCAACCGAACGAATGTTGGCTCGCGCGAGATTTCGATAGGCAGGAATGTAGCTCTCAGTAAGTTCGTCAAGTTGGTCGCCAACCTGAACTATTGAGGCCATGGACAAAACGGCTGTGATGGTCATGAGCGCAATCAATACTACAGCCATCTCCATGATCTTCCGCCGGCTCGAGAGGCTAATCATGTTCTGGCCTCCTCCAAGGTATACCGTCCCCTTGGCGTGGACGGCGAGAGTGGAGGCCGTCCAAACGACGTGCGGTAACTTACAGCACACTCAACGGATAAACATTGGACCTGAGACCAAGATCGTCTTTGCCGTCATCCGCGCGGCGGCGGCGGCGGCAAGTGTGCGATATGAGAGCTCGATGTTGGACCACGGTCCAATAGCCTGCGCGTGCCACCTTTTCCTAGAGTGCCACCAGTCTGCTCACGTGTCGATCGATTGGTTGGAGGCAACGCTTGATGACAGCCCCTTTTCCTGCAGCCGCGCTCAAGTCAGAAGTCGGCATTTGTGACAGTCCATCGCACATCGATAAGATGATCTGGATACCCGGCGGCACTTTTCGCATGGGATCGGACAAGCATTATCCGGAAGAAGCGCCGGCACATCGCGTCACCGTGGACGGCTTCTGGATTGATCGCCATCCAGTGACGAACCGGCAATTCAAGGCGTTCGTCAAGGCTACCAACCACGTCACCCTCGCCGAGATTGCGCCCGATCCGAAGGACTATCCCGGGATCCTACCGCACATGGTCTACGCGGGCTCCCTGATGTTCTCCCCGCCCGCGCATCCGGTCAGTCTCCGGGACTTCAGCCAGTGGTGGACCTTCGCCCAGGGCGCGGATTGGCGGCATCCCTATGGACCCGAGAGCAACATCCGCGGGCTGGACGATCATCCAGTCGTGCATGTGGCCTTCAGCGATGCGCTCGCCTTCGCGAAATGGGCTGGCCAGGATTTACCAACCGAAGCGGAATGGGAATTTGCAGCGCGCGGCGGGCTCGACGGCGCCGAATTTGCGTGGGGCGATGAATTCACGCCGGCCGGCCGTCACATGGCCAATACCTGGCAGGGTGAATTTCCCCGCCAGAACGCCGCAGACGACGGTTTCGAACGGACCTCGCCAGTCACCGCATTCCCGCCGAACGGCTACGGCCTTTACGACATGATCGGCAACGTCTGGGAATGGACAGCCGACTGGTATTCCCCCAGGCATGAGGCGGATGTGACGAAGGCCTGCTGCATCCCGGAGAATCCGCGCGGCGGGCGTGAGACCGACAGCTACGACCCAAGAACAACCAACGTGAAGATTCCACGGAAGGTCATCAAAGGCGGCTCGCATTTGTGCGCGCCGAATTACTGCCGACGCTACCGGCCGGCAGCGCGTCACGCGGAGCCGGTTGATACTTCCACGAATCATCTTGGCTTTCGATGCATCAGTCGGGGAGTTCCCAATGCATCATAAACAGGAGAGCGTAGCCATGTTGAGTTCTATATTGCCCGACGAGCCGTCGCCCCCTACTGGAACGCCGCCCCGCAAGACATCTGGCTGGCCCAAGGGGACCTGTGCCTCGCTGCTCAGCACGACGATGCTGATGGCCTTGTCCGGCCCGGTCAGTACGCCGGCCTTGGCGCAAAACCAGCAAAAACCAAACATTCTCTTCATCATGGGTGACGACATCGGCTGGATGCAGCCGAGCATCTACCATCGCGGCTTGATGGTCGGGGAGACGCCCAACATCGATCGCATCGGCAACGAAGGCGCGATGTTCACGCACTATTACGCCGAGCAGAGCTGCACGGCCGGGCGTACGGCCTTCCTCACCGGCATGCAGCCGGTTCGTGTCGGCATGGTCTTGCCGGAAATTCCCGGTAGCCCATCCTATCTGCGGACGGGGACGCCGACGCTTGCCAAGTTCCTGCTCGATCTCGGCTACACCACCGGCGAGTTCGGCAAGAACCATCTCGGCGACCACACCGAGTCGCTGCCGGCTGCGCAGGGCTTCCAGGAATACTGGGGCTATCTCTATCACCTCGACGCCATGCAAGGGGTGAGCTTTCCCGACATCAACAAAACCGCGACCCAGCAGACCCTTGCGCCGCCATGCAAGAACACGCCGATCCCCGGCGTGGCTGAGGTCCCCGGCGCTGTAGATCCCAGGACCACGGTTTGCCTGACGCCGCCGCGTCCGATGCTCGCCTGCAAGTCCTCGGACGGCACCGCAAAGAACATGACCTGCAAGGATGAGGGCCCGCTGACTCTCGAGCGATCCAAGACCGTGGACGAAGAAATCTCGGCCAAGGTCGTTGACTTCCTCGATCGCAACGACCCGAAGAAGACCAACAAGCCGTTCTTCGCCTGGTACAACCCGGCGCGCATGCACATCACGACCGTGCTGCCGGACAAGTATCTGAACATGGTGGGCGAGCCTGGCGGCAAGGATTGGGGCGTCAACGAAGCCGGCATGAAGCAGATGGATGACAACATCGGCGTGGTACTGAAGAAGCTCGAAGACATGGGCCAACTCGACAACACGATCGTCGTCTTCACCACCGACAACGGCGCCGAGACCATCACCTTCCCGGACGGCGGCGTCACACCGTTCAAGGGCGGCAAGCTCAGCACCTGGGAGGGCGGCATGCGCGCTCCGATGGTGATTCGCTGGCCCGGCGTCATCAAGCCCGGCACGGTCAAGAACGAAATGTTTTCCGCCCTCGACTGGCTCCCGACCCTCGTCGAGATCGCCGGCGGGCCCAAGGGCGACGCACTGAAGCAACAGGTCGAGGCCGGCTATCCTAATATGGTCAAGACCACCCTCGACGGTGTTAATCAGATCGACTATCTGAGCGGCAAGTCCGAGAAGTCGGCCCGCGACCACTTCCTGTATTACTCCGGCAAGGAGCCGTCGGCGGTCCGCTACAAGAACTGGAAGATGTACTTCGCGATGGTGTCGGACTCACCAGCTGGCTTCATTTCCGGTGTGCAGCCCTACTCCTGGACCCAGGTCGTCAACATCAAGCGCGATCCTTTCGAAACCTCCGTTGGTACACAGCTGAAGACGTTGTTCGGCATGGCCGGGGCTATTGCTTCTCCGTCTACTGCCTACGTCTATGATTGGAACATGTTGCCGATCGGCCAGCAGCTGTGGCTGAGGCACCTGGAGACCTTCATCAAATTCCCGCCGCTGCAGGACCCGGCCAGCTACAACCTGGAACAGGTCATGCAGCGAGTGAAGGACATGAAGACGGCCGGCCGCAGCGACTAGCTGCGAACGTCGGGCCGCGATCGCAGAACAAGAATAAAAGCGGCCGGTCCAAAAGGACCGGCCACTTCCCAGAAATTTCGATGAATCCGCCTTCCGTGCAATCAAGAGACCATGAACCCGTCCCATGCGTTTGGGCGGCGAAAGTATGGAGTTGCTCATGACCAGGAAGAATCGAACCGGCTGCATGATCATCGCCCTCCTGCTCAGCGGAGCGGCACCGGCCCTGGCCCAGACCACGCCGCCTTCGACGCCGCAGCACGAGCCGCTGCAGAAGACGATCGGTCAAGCAAAGCCGGAGATTGTGCCGTCGTTGATCGTAATGAACGCCCGCGGCGCCAGCCTGCAGGGTGGACAGCTCACACTCAACGGCGTGGCACCGAATTCGATCGTGTTCGCGGACCGGCCGGTGCGGGCAGCGGGTCATTCGCTCACGACCGACTTGCTGGAGGAATGGTCGAAGGGCAATGACAGCGATGAAAGCTTTGCCAACGATCCGCCGAACGCCACCGTCTCGGTGTTCAGCAAGGATGGATCGAAAATCCGCGACGCTGTGGTGGTGCTGAAGACGGCGAAGCTCGAGGGCGACCGGCTGACCTTCGACGTGGATGTGCTCGAAGGCGAACTGACCGGCGGCGACGGGTCGGCAGCACTCTTCATCGACCGCTTCGGCTTTGGCGGCTTTCACGCTGGTGGATTCCACGCCGGCGGCGTGGGCGGCTTCCACGCTGCGGGCTTCCGCGGCGGCTACGCGCGGGTCGGAAGTGTCGGCGTCTGGCGTCGTCCCTACGTTGCTCGCGGCGCTTGGTATCGCGGCGGTTATGGTGCGGCAGCGGTCGGCGCCGCAGCGGTGGGTGGGGCTGCGCTGGGTGCGGCGGCAGCCAGCACCTATCCCTACTGCGGCTATTACCCCTACCCGCCCTGCTACTGAGGACTGCGGCCCCGAGTAGCGCACATCGGTGCGATCGGGATGGAGAGTAAATCAGAAGGTTACTTGTCATGAGCGTCGTCAGGAACGCATGTGTCGGTCTTCTCACGTCGCTCGCCGCCGCGACGGCGCTGGTCTCGCCGCTTTGTGCGCAGCAACAACAAAAGCCCAACATCCTCGTCATCATGGGCGACGACATTGGGTACTGGAATATCAGCGCCTACAATCGCGGCATGATGGGCTATCGCACGCCAAACATCGACCGCATCGCCGACGAGGGCGCAATCTTCACCGACTACTACGGCCAGCAATCCTGCACTGCTGGCCGCGCCGCGTTCATCACCGGACAGTCCCCGCTGCGGACGGGACTCTTGAAGGTAGGCTTGCCAGGAGCGAAGGAGGGCCTGTCAGGAAAGGATCCGACCATTGCCGACCTGCTGAAGCCACAGGGCTATGCGACTGGGCAGTTCGGCAAGAACCATCTCGGGGATCGCAATGAGTTTCTGCCCACGGTTCACGGCTTCGACGAATTCTTCGGCAACCTTTATCACCTGAATGCCGAAGATGAGCCCGAACATCCGGACTATCCAAAAAATCCCGCGTTCCGAGCGCAGTTTGGTCCGCGTGGCGTCATGAAATGCGTTGCAACCACCGTCGACACACCGGGCGACGATCCACGGTTCGGCCCATGGGGCAAGCAAAAGTGTGAGGATACCGGACCACTCACCAAGAAGCGGATGGAGACAGTCGACGAGGAATTCCTCACCGCCTCGGTGAACTTCATCGACCGCGCAAATCGAGACGGGAAGCCCTTCTTTTTGTGGTTCAATTCGAGCCGTATGCATATCTGGACGCGTCTCAAGCCTGAGTCACAGGGGAAGACCGGCCTCGGCATCTACCCTGACGGCATGGTGGAGCATGACGGGCAAGTCGGACAACTGCTGAAAAAGCTCGACGATCTCGGCATCGCCAACAACACGATCGTGATCTATACGACCGATAACGGCGCGGAGACATTCTCCTGGCCCGACGGCGGCACAACGCCCTTTCGAGGAGAGAAGAACACCAACTGGGAGGGTGGCTATCGCGTCCCGGCGATGGTGCGCTGGCCGGGGTTGGTGACGGCGCGGACCGAAATCAACGACGTCTTTTCAGCGGAGGATTGGGCGACAACGCTGGTCGCGGCGGCCGGCGAGCCCGACATCAAGAACAAATTGCTGTCCGGCTATGATGCCGACGGAAAGCACTTCAACGTTCACCTCGACGGGTACGACCAGCGCGATCTTCTGGCCCGCAAGGGTCCCAACAAGCGCCGCGAATTCTTTTACTGGACTGACGACGGCAACCTGGCTGGGCTTCGCTACGACCAATGGAAGGCCGTCTTCCTGGAACAGAAGGCGCATGGGCTCGATGTCTGGGCGCAACCAATGGCTCAACTTCGGCTACCGTCGCTGTTCAACCTCCGCTCAGACCCGTTCGAGCGGGCCCAGCACGAAGCTGGCGACTACGTAAAGTGGTTCGTCGAGCATGCCTTTTTGCTGGTTCCGGCTCAGAGTATCGTTGGGCAGCACCTGATGAGTTTTCGGGAGTTTCCACCGCGGCAGAAGCCTGGCTCCTTCTCGGTCGAACAGGCCATGGAGAAACTGCGGAATCCACCGACGAGCAACTAATCGACGCTATCCGCAAAAAGGGAGACGACCATGAAACCGATCGTGCGATTTCCCCCAGTGGACCGCCGCGCCCTGCTCTCGTCCCTGGCGATGCTTCCGTTGTTCTCTGCCTCACTTCGCTCCACTTCGGCGGAGGCGCAAGCGCAACTTGACCCGCTGCCGTCCTGGAACGAGGGGGCGACCAAGGCTTCGATCCTCGACTTTGTCGGGCGCGTCACGACGCAAGGCGGGCCCTTCTTCGTGCCGGTCGATCAGCGCATCGCGACCTTTGACAATGACGGCACGCTCTGGGTCGAGCAGCCGATGTACGTACAACTCGCCTTCGCACTCGACCGCGTGAAGGTCATGGCGCCGATGCATCCGGAATGGAAGACCAAGCAGCCGTTCGCGGCGGTGTTGGACGGCGATCTAAGGGCCCTGGCGGAGTCCGGGGAAAGCGGATTGGTCGAAATCATCGCAGTGACACATGCCGGCATGACCACATCAGAATTCGAGAAAATCGTCACCGACTGGCTCGTGACCGCGCGTGATCACCGCTTCAAGCGACCCTATACCGAACTGGTCTACCAGCCGATGCTGGAATTGCTGGCCTACCTGCGCGCCAATGGCTTCAAGACCTTCATTGCGTCAGGCGGCGGCATCGAATTCATGCGGCCCTGGACCGAGCGAATCTACGAAATACCTCCCGAGCAGGTGATCGGATCGTCGATCAAGACCCGATTTGAAATGAAGGACGGCGCGCCAACACTCTTCCGCCTATCCGACATCAATTTCATCGACGACAAGACAGGCAAGCCCATCGGCATCAACGAGCACATCGGCCGCCGCCCGATTGCGGCCTTCGGCAATTCCGATGGCGATCTCGAAATGCTTCAATGGACGACGCTCGGCGCCAGCGGCGCGCGGCTCGGCCTGATTGTCCACCATACGGACGCGGAGCGCGAGTATGCTTACGACCGCCAATCGCATTTCGGGAAGCTTGATGTAGCGCTGGATGCCGCAGCGGTGAACAAGTGGACCGTGGTCGACATGAAGAAGGACTGGAAGCGTATTTTTGCCTTCGACTAACGTCCGAGTTCACGAGGAGACCCAAGGGACCGAAAACCCGAGAGCACACGCGACAATACGGTCAAGGAGAATACACGTGAACAACGCCATCTGGCTCGGTTCGTTGGCTATGCTCGTCGCCGTGACGGTCGCGGGTGTGCCCACCGCCGCGCAGCAGCCGAAGAAGCCCAACATTGTCGTTATCCTCGCGGACAATCTGGGCTATGGCGAGTTGGGCGTCTATGGCGGCGGCATCCTTCGCGGTGCGCCCACCCCGCGCATTGACTCGCTCGCAGCTGAGGGCATGCGCCTGCTCAACTTCAATGTCGAAGCGGAATGCACACCATCCCGGTCGGCGCTCCTGACCGGCCGCTTCGCCATCCGCTCCGGCACCTATGCAGTTCCTATCGGGGGAGAACCGGATGGACTGACCCAGTGGGAGATCACCACCGCCGAGCTGTTGTCTGCGCAGGGTTACGCTACCGGCATTTGGGGCAAATGGCATCTTGGCAGCGCCGAAGACCGGATGCCGACAAATCAGGGGTTCGATGAGTGGTATGGCATCCCGCGTACTTACGACGAGGCCATGTGGCCGTCGCTGGACGAGACGAAAAGCATGTGGCCGTCGGTCGGAACCAAGCAGGGTTGGAATGCGAAGGTCGTGCACCCCCAGCATATTTACGAAGCCCGCAAGGGCGAAAAACCCCGACAGGTCGCAGTGCTGGATGTGGATCGCCGCCGCACCATGGATGCGGAAATCACAAGCCGTGCGGTGGAGTTCATCAAGCGCAACGCGAGCGCAGGCAAGCCGTTCTACGCCTATGTTCCATTCGCGCAAGTTCACATGCCGACGCTTCCAAATCTGGAGTTTGCGGGCAGAACGGGCAACGGCGATTGGGCCGATTGCCTGGCCGAAATGGATTACCGCACCGGACAAATCCTTGACGCCATTAAGCAAGTCGGCATCGAGAACGATACGCTTGTAGTATTCGCCAGCGACAATGGCCCCGAGGCGACCCATCCCTGGGAGGGTGACAATGGACCTTGGCGGGGAACTTACTTCACGGCGATGGAAGGCTCGCTGCGTGCACCATTTATCATCCGTTGGCCAGGCAAGGTGCCCTCAGGCCGCGTCAGCAACGAGATTGTTCACATCGTTGATCTCTTCACGACCCTCGCGCGTGTTGGCGAGGCGGAGGTCCCTAAGGATCGTGCGATTGACGGCGTGGATCAGCTAGATTTCTTTCTCGGCAAACAGGAAGCCTCCAACCGCGAGGGATTCCCGGCCTACGTTGCCGATCGTCTCTCAGCCGTCAAATGGCGAAACTGGAAAGTGCATTTGATCTGGCAGGAAAGCATGTACGCTTCGCCGCAGAAGTTGCCCTTGCCGAAGATCATCAATCTGCTCACCGACCGAAAGGAAGAGCACGATGTCGCCGCGTACAACTCCTGGGTCGCCGATCCCGCGGTGAGGATCATCGGCGAGTTGGAAGCGAGCTTTAAGACGTACCCGCTGATCAAACTCGGTACCCCTGACCCCTATACCCCGCCAAAGCCAGCTACCCGGTAGTTCTTGGAGCCTCAAGAAAGCTGATCCTTGTCCGATTTGGGTCTTGGCTGTGCGAAACCCGCTCTACAGTCCGTTCCCTCGAGCCGGATTGGCATAGCTAAGAGAGAGTTGAGCCTTCTAACTCGGCCTTCAGGGGATTACAGTTCGCTCAAAAGGCTTCGCCTACTTGGAAGGCGCGCATGATCAAAGAGGTAGAGCCACCACCAATCAGCTTTAAACTGACCCTGCTGAGATGGCTGACCATGGTCGCTTCGCTGGCGCTGGCGGCATCGCATCCTGCCACGGCACTCGATGCCGTATCGATGCAGCTCAAATGGAAGCATCAATTTCAGTTTGCGGGCTACTATCAGGCGCTTGAGCAGGGCTTCTACCGCGACGCAGGTCTCGACGTTACCATCAGAGAAGGCGGCCCTGATATCGATGTCTCCGAGGCCGTTGCCCGCGGCAAGGCGGATTTCGGGGTCTGCAGCGCCGGCATCCTGCGTGACTGGGGGGCGGGCCGCCGGCTGGTCGTGCTGGCCGCCATATTCCAGCGTTCGGCGGCCGTCATCCTGGTCGCGCGTCGGGCAGATATCAGCAGCGTGGCAGATCTGCGCGGCCGTACGCTCATGGACACGCCGGGAAGCGACGAGATCGCCGCGATGCTCAAGCGCGAAGGGATCGACTACCAGTCGATGCTGCGCGTCCCGCACGAGGGAAACCCGCGCGACCTCTTGGCCGGCCGGGCCGACGCGATGGTCGCCTACAGCACCAACGAGCCGTTCGTCCTTGAACGGCTGGGCGCGGCTTACCGCACCTTCGCGCCCGCAGCATCCGGCATCGATTTTTACGGCGACAATTTGTGCGCCTCCGAAGCGGAAGTGAAAGCCCGTCCCGACCGAGTCGCATCATTCCGGGCGGCGAGCGTGAAAGGCTGGGCCTATGCTCTCGCTCATAAAGAAGCGACGGTCGATCTGATCCTGCGGAAGTACTCGGCGAAAAAGAGCCGGGAGGCCCTACTGTTTGAGGCGGAGCAGACGGCGACGTTGGTCGGGCGGGACATCGACCGGATCGGCGAACAGGATCCCGCACACTGGCGAGGCATCGCCGCGGTCTATCGGCAACTTGGGCTGCTGACCGACGATACGTTACCCGCGGCACTGATCTGGGATGGAAATGACGACAGCCTGCAGCGTTGGCTGATTTCTCTTGTGCTCGTGCCGGTCGGATTGGCGATTGCGGCTCTGGTCGCGTATCGAAATCGCCGCAGCTTGCGCGTCGCAATCGCACGGTTGGGCGCGCTTCCGCCGTTTGCCACGATGGGGCGGCCAAGACTGAGCCTGATCATGTCGCTGCTCTTCATCGGCCTCAGCATTCCTGTCCTAATTTTCATCCTGATCTACAATTACAACAAGAATTCGGCCGGCATCGTGTCGATCCTGAACGACGCAGTCGCGCAGACCAGCCAGGCCGGCGTTGAACGCACCCAGGATCTGATCGAGAACACCGAAAGCCCGCTGCGCTTTCTCGCCGAAGTGGCCGCCAGCGATCCCGGCTATTTCCGTATCGAGCAAAGCCGCGATCTGATGTATCGCGCGCTGACCTCGGCCGCCCATATCGACGCCGCCTACGTCAGTTTCGAGGATGGTTATCATCGGGTCGTCACCCGTATCGACGAGGACCGCCGCCGCGCCGATCCCCGGATTCCCGCGATCGCGAATTGGCACTCCAGCTACGTCGATGCAATCACTAATTCCCTGCTCCGCGTACGCCATCGGACATTTTTCGACATTTGGCCCAATCAGGTCGGCAAATATGATGTCGCCACCGAGATCGACATTCGCACCTTGCCCGGTTATCAGTCCGCCAAGACGACGCGCACGCTTGCCGTGACTGAACCTTCTATCAATCCCGATACCGGCTTTCCCATCATCTCGTTGCGCATTCCGATCTTCCGCGGCGTTGAATTCATTGGTTGCGCATCGGCCAACATAACCATGGACGTCCTGTCACGCTTTCTCGACAGGCATCGCGCCAGCGCAGGGAGCACCACATTCGTCGCAGACCGCAACAACGGGAAGATCATTGCCTTTCCGGACAAACAAAAAGGCGTTCGTATTGAGAACGGAGTGCTCAAGATCGCGACCCTGGCTGACATCGACGATCCCGTGGTGCGCGAGGCTCATCGCGAGCATGCTCGCACGGGCGCCGACAGATTTGTCTTCCGATCGCCGATCAACGGAGAAGATTTGATAGCAGCGTTCGCCAATTTTCCGGGCGGCTTCGGTCAAGCCTGGCAGGTGATCACGTTGACGCCGATCGACGATTTCGTGGGGACGTTGAAGAGGACCAATCGATTGATGATGGTCGTGATCATTGCGCTCACCACGGTCGAGTTGTTCTTCATTTACTTCGCTTCCAGTCGGCTATCGCGCCCGGTCGAAAACGTGTCCCGGCAATTGCAGTCCATCGAAAGCCTCCACTTTGATACGCCCGCGCGTCCACCATCGAACATCCACGAGATCGCGAAGCTGGAATCGGCGGCTTCGCTGCTGCGAACCTCGCTAAAATCCTTTTCGTCGTTCGTCCCGCTCGATGTGGTCCGCCAACTGATCAAGTCCGGCATCCCGCTGACCCTCGGTGTCGAGCCGCGATTCCTCACCGTGTTCTTTTCCGATCTGGAGAATTTCTCTACCCACTCAGAGACGCTCGCGCCTGATGATCTCTTGATCCAGATCTCGACCTACCTAGAGGAAGTCTCGTCTGCGATCGCGGAGGAAGGCGGCACCGTCGACAAGTTCATCGGCGATGGCGTTATGGCGTTCTGGAATGCACCGGCTGAACGCTCTGACCACGTCCTACGCGCCTGCACTGCCGCATTGCGGGCGGCGCGCCGCATGGAACGCGTCAACGATGTCTGGGAGGCGGAAGGACGGCCGCGAATTCACCTGAGGATCGGGCTCAATTGCGCCAAGGTCCTTGTCGGCAATGTCGGTTCTTCGAACCGGCTGAGCTACACGGCCTTGGGGGACGGCGTGAACGTTGCCGCCCGCCTTGAAGGCATCAACAAGCTGTTTGGCACCACGATCTGCATCAGCGACAGCGTTTACGACCAGACGAAGAACGAAATACTCGCGCGGCCGATCAAGCGAGTTCAGGTCAAAGGCCGCAAGACAAAGTTCATGATCTATGAATTGCTCGCCCTTCGCATGAGTGACGATCCGGAGCTAAGGATTCGCCATCGGGATGAGCAGCTGAGCGCGATGACCCGGCAAGCCTCGCAAGAGTTCGAGGCCGGAGATTTACCGGCCGCAGAGCACGCCTATCGTGACCTCCTGAAGGAATTCCCCGAAGATTCTCTTGCCAGGTTCATGGTCGCGGAATGCACAGGAAAACAAGGATCCGGCCTTGCCAAGGTGCCGCCAGCGTGAGGAGGAACGAAAAAACGTGGCCGTCTGAATTCGGGCCAGCAGTGGACCGAGTTAGCGGCGGGACAGATCGGATGAACAGGCTGGACCAGCATGGCCGTGCTCCCTGGCATTGCAGGCGGGCGCTCGCTCGGTCTCTCAGCCACCGACGCCTACGGGCTCGGATGGGATGCGGTTCGCAAGAGCTGGGAGGGAACTTTTGCTCGCTTCGCTGAGATTTCAGTCTCGATGAATGAGCCGCAAATTCATGTCGCCCAGAACGTGGCATGGGTTGTCGGAATTGAGAGTGCTGAAGGGAAGTTCAAGAACGGGGATGCCGTGAGCTTCACGGCCTTCACGACCAACATGTACGAAAAACGGGATGGACATTGGCTCATGGTGTTGCACACCACGTCACGAGTTCCGCAATAACGCAACAACACGTCCGCAGCGGCTGACCTGTCTGACTGCGGCCGGCGTGAAGGCGAAATTTGATTTGCTGTAGTCCCGTGTGGAAACGCTCCTCGAGGACGCCGGTGAGGTGGACTTGGCAAGTGTTGCGGACCTGGCGAAGGGTATCGATACGGGGCTGATCCTGTTGCAGCAGCAAGCGGCCTTGCGTACGCATCCGGCGTAGGCCGCAGGCTGGTTGGATCATTCCCGTTGCCAGCGCGTGAGCAGCTTGGGGTTTTCTTTGTAGAACCTGACGAGCTCGATCAGGTTTTCGATGCCAAAGTCGGTGAACGCCTGAACACCATCTTCGCCGACGCCATAGACCCAGATCAGGCCGTCCTCGATTTCCATTTCGATGGCAATGTCGCGCAGCCAATCTTCGTCTTCACCGAGGTCCTTTGCAACCTGGGTTATGATGGTGACGTGATGAACCTTGTTGACGTGCGTGGTCATGCCGCTCGAGCAGAGATTGCTGATCCCGGCATCCAATTCCAGGGCAGCAGCTCGTCCAGCCGATGAGCTGGGTGGGCGGCGATGCGGGCAAGGATATCCGTGAACCAGGCCTGCGGATCGACGCCATTCATTTT
>NZ_JASAUT010000078.1:0-32069 GCF_029952935.1 Bradyrhizobium sp. Mp19
GCGCCAAGGACCCAACGGCTTCCCGCCCACCCTCATCCTGACAGACTTCCAAGACACAGGGACCCATAACCACAGGGCGCGGTGATTGAGCAGGCTGTGGCCATGGCTTCGCCTAACAACAAAGCCTTGTGGTTATGGGTCCCTGCTTTCGCAGGGACGACGACATACTTCTGGCGCGTGCGCGCGCGTGATAACAGCATAATCTTGGAAACCGGAGGTGCCGATGGTTTCTCTGATCAAGCCAGGCGCAAGACTGCTGCGGGTCGACGGTCCCGTGATCGAGACCGCGCGGCTCATCCTGCGGCCGTGGCGTGCATCCGATGTCGCTGAGAACACGAAAATGCTATCCGATCCCGAGACGGCGCGCTTCATCACGCCGGATCATCAGCCGGTCACGTCGGAGCTGAAGGGCTGGCGCAATGCCGCCGTCATCTCGGGCCATTGGGCGCTGCACGGTTTCGGCATGTTCGCGGTCGAGGAGAAGTCTTCCAGCCGCTACGTCGGTCGCGTCGGTCCGTATTTTCCGCCGGAATGGCCGGGCTTCGAGGTCGGCTGGGGCATTGCCAAAGAGCACCGCGGCAAAGGCTATGCGGTGGAGGCGGCGCGCGCCGCGATCGATTGGGTATTCGACAACTTCACGGTCGACCGCATCATCCATTGCATCGATCCGGCCAACGCAGCATCCCAGGCCGTGGCGCGGCGGCTCGGTGCCGTGAACGAGGGGCCGGGCAGGCTCGAGGGCGATGAGGTCGATATCTGGGTGACGTCGCGCCAGCGCTGGCAGCGCGAGCCATCTTGAAAAACCATGTCCGACCGACGATTGTTCGGCGATGACATCGGCTGCTTCGGATTGGGCCGCACTTGAACTCTGCCTGCGCAGCGCCAGCGTGGCGCTGCTGCTGGTGCTTGCCGCCTTGCTGCTGACTGATTTTCGCAAGGCGCTCTCCGGGCGCCTTGCGGCCGCTTTCGCGCTCGGTTCGGCCGCGCATGCGGTGACCGCGTCGATCGGTGCCGGGCCGCCGGTCTCGGACTGGCATGCGCCACTGATCGCGCTCTCGACCGGCGATATCGTGGTGTTCTGGCTGTTCACGCGCGCGCTGTTCGATGACGCGTTTGTGCTGCGCTGGTGGCACGGCCTGATCTGGGCCGCGGTCGTGGCCTACAGCTTCGTCAATTGCATGTGGATTGCACCCGCCGGTCACGCGCGGCTCGCGATCACCATGGTCAATTCGCTCACGCTCGTGTTCGTTGCGCTCGCGGTGGCGCAAACCATCGGATCATGGTCGGCAGATCTGGTCGAGCGTCGCCGCCGTGTCCGCGTCTTCATCGTCGCCGCGTCTGCGCTGTACGGCGGATTCAATGCGCTGCTTCAGATCGCCTATGCCGGCAGCCGCGTGACAGTGGAATGGGCCAACCTGATGAACGCGGCCGTGCTCACCGCCACCGTGGCCGCAATCACCTGGGCGATGATGCGCGTCGACGGCGCCGACCTGTTCACGGTGCCGGCGGAGGCCGTCGTGCTGACGAAGCCGGCTGCGGCCGAGGAGGCGGCCGACCGCAAGCTGGTCGATGCCCTGATGCGGCTGATGGCGGACGAGCGCATCTATCGCCACGACAACGTCACGATCGGAACGCTGGCGACCCGGCTGAAGATCCCCGAGTATCGTCTGCGGCGGCTGATCAACCAGCGGCTCGGCTACCGCAATTTCAACGTCTTCCTCAACAACCACCGGATCGAGGAGGCCAAGGCTGCGCTCGCCGATCCCTCGCAGGCCGAGGTCTCGGTCATCACCATCGCGATGGACGCCGGCTTCCAGTCGCTCGGCCCCTTCAACCGCGCCTTCAAGGCGACGACAGGCGTGACCCCGACGGAGTATCGGCGGCTGAAGGCGGGTGTGGCGTGACCCCGCGTATGTGAGGGACGCACCGTGGTAGGGTTCCCTCCCCCCTTGCGGGGGAGGGTTAGGGAGAGGGGTACCACACGACGCGCTCTTTCAGATTTCCCTCGGCGAGGGGGGAAAGCGATCTGCGATAGCGACGAATCTATCGACCATCTCGCCCGGGGCCTACCCCTCTCCCCAACCCTCCCCCGCAAGGGGGGAGGGAGCCCGACTGGCGTGCTCTCCTCACGAAGCACGCAGCTCGCGATTCTAGCCGTTGTAATCATTATAAAATTCCAGAATCGGCCAGCCGCCGCCAATTCTCGGCCAGCCCGATTTTCAAATCCGGCGAGCGCTATCGCACCCCCTGCGGCCTGATCCTGGCCATGCCCATCGCGCCATGCAGGAGGATCCCGTGACCCGTCGAAAGCTCTTTCTCATTCTCGCCGCCACCACCGCGTTCGGTGCGTTGGCGCTGTCCGCCGCTCGCGCTCGCGATGTGCCCGAGGTCGCGACCGGCTTTGTCGCCAATGTGATCTGCTCGGAGACCTTCGTCAGCGGGCTCGACCCCAGGCGAAACTTGACCGAGACCACGGACGCGATGCCGGGCGCCGGCCTGATCACCTGGGCGATGGACACCGAGGTCGACCTCGATCGCAAGGACGTCACCGTGACGCTGTTCGGGCTCGGCCGCAGCCATGCGGTCTATCGCGAGGGCATGGGCTGCACGCTCGACCATGGCGAGACGCTGGGCGAGACTGCGTTGCCGCCTTTGAGGCCGCAGGCCGCGCTGCTGCCCGAGGTCGCCGGCCCCGCGCTCGTCGCGCCGCAAACCCCGCAGCTTGCGGCCGCGATCGACCGCGCCTTTGCCGAACCGGCGGAGCCGCCGCTCCGCCACACCCGCGCTGTCGTCGTGATGAAGGACGGCCGCATCGTCGCCGAGCGCTACGCCGAGGGCGTCGGCACCGACACGCCGCTGCTCGGTTTCTCCGCGACCAAATCGGTGATCTCGGCGCTGATCGGAATCCTGGTGCGCGACGGCAAGCTGGCGGTCGATCGGCCGGTAGCGATCGCGGCCTGGCAGGATCCGAAAGATCCGCGGCACGCGATCACGGTCGATCAGCTGTTGCGCCACACCGCGGGCCTCGCACTCGGCAGTTCTCTGCAGGCGTCGCTGGCATCCGTGCTCGAGCCGGTCAACCGTATGAAGTTCATGGAATCGGATATGGCCGCCTTCGCCGAGAGCGCTCCGCTGGAGAGCGCGCCCGGCCGGGTCTGGAACTATCACGACGGCAACTACCTGATCCTCTCGCATCTGATCCGGAACGCCGTCGGCGGGCATGCGGCTGATGTGATGCGCTTCGCGCGTGAGGAACTGTTCGGACCGCTCGGCATGCGCAATGTCGTGATGCAGTTCGATGCGGCGGGCACGCCGGAAGGATCGGGCGCGATGATGGCGAGCGCGCGCGACTGGGCGCGGTTCGGCCAGCTCTACCTCGATGACGGCGTGGCGGGCGGCAAGCGCCTCCTGCCTGAGGGCTGGGTCAAGTATTCCGCATCGCCGACGCCGCACGCCTGGGTCGGCATCGGCGCGGGGTTCTGGACCGATCTCGGCGACAGCTTTGGCGCCAACTACCGGGTCGCGCACGGCTGGCCGCGCGATGCCTTCTTCGCCAAGGGCACGATCGGGCAGTATGTGATTATCGTGCCGTCGCAGCACCTCGTCATCGTCCGGCTCGGCCGCTCGCCGAACATGCCGACCGAGGCGGACGGCGTGTTCGATCTGGTCCGTGATGTCGTCACAGCGACGTCTGCAAGCGCGCGGCTCGCGGGCGGCAATTGACCGGCATGTCACACAACACCCGCGCGATCGTGAATTGAATCTCGGCCTCCGGAATTTTCTGATGCTGTGGCGCATCTCGCGAGGAGGCGCCATAGTTTCTTGAAGCACGCGTCAACCGGAGACCATCATGCCGAAAGCCTACTGGATCGTGCACGTCACGGTGCACGATGAAGCGCACTATCTCGAATATCTCGCCGCCGCGATGCCGGTGTTCGAGAAGTACGGCGCCAATTTCATCGTGCGCAATGGCCCCTATGAGGTGATGGAAGGCGCAACGCGCCAGCGCAACTTCGTCATCGAATTCAAGGATCGCGCCACCGCGATGGAATGCTACACCTGCCCGGAGTATCAGGCCGCGAAGGCAATCCGGCAGAAATACTCGGATGGGGATTTTGTGATCATCGACGGAGCGGAGTAGGACGCGCCGTCATTCCGGGGCGCGACACCGCGCTGTTTGACATCCTCATCGTCGTCCCGGCGAAGGCCGGGACCCATTACCTCAAATGAGACTTGTTGCGCGACGCTGGGGCCACGATCCCGTTCATCATCAAATGCGGTGGTTATGGGTCCCGGCCTTCGCCGGGACGACAGCAGTAGATGCACCGCGCAGTGTGACAACTTGAATCGAGAACCATCCCCACTGTCGTCCCGGCGAAGGCCGGGACCCATTACCCCAAATGAGACTTGTTGCGCGACGCGGGGGCCGCGATCCCGTTCATGGTCGAATGCGGTGGTTATGGGTCCCTGCTTTCGCAGGGACGACGACGGTGGGTGTGGCGCGCAGCCCTGCGCTGTAACAACGAGTGCAGACTTACTGCCGCCCCAGCTGCGTCGCCTTCTCCACGCGGTCGAAGCGCTCGAGGGTCAGGATGGCGTCGGCGAGCTGGTCGGCGCGCTTGTCGAGCACCGGGCGGGCCAGGGTCAGGAATTTCTGCTGCATCGCCTTGGCATCGGGGAACGAGGTCGGCTCGCCGGAGGGATCGGCATAGAGGCGCTCATGGGTGCCGTCATCTGTCGTGATCGAGACGCGGGCGCCGAACGGATGGGTGCGGCCGACCTCGAGCCGGTCGTCCTGCACCACGTCGAACTTGTCGGCGAGCGCGTCGATGGCCGCATCGCCCAGCCGATCGTAATCGTCCCAGCCGAAATGGCCCTGGTCGAGCGCGATCGCGCCGGTGAAGAACATCGAGAACTGGCCGCCGACCACCGAGGTCGGGTGGCGCTTGGTGGCGGCATCGCCGGTCAGCGTGATGCCGTTGCGGTGCAGGCCGATCTCGACCTTCCTGATCTGGTCTGGCGTGAGATTGTGCTCGCGCCGCATCGCGATCAGCGCGTCGATCGCGGCGTGGGTGTAGCGGCAGCTCGGATACGGCTTCACGCCGATCTTCAGCGTCTCATAGGTGTGGCCCAAGCCCGCCACCGCCTTGTCCGGATGAGCGTCATCGGTATAGCCGACCAGAAGGCCGTGCTTGCCTTCGACCGACTCGCTCGAGCCGATGAAGTCGTTGCGCGCCAGGGTCGCGGCGATCACGCCGTTCATCGCGGCGGCGCCGACCTGGTAGCGCTTGTTCCAGGCGCCGTTGACCAAAAATTGCAGCGAGCCCGCAGCCTGGCTGCCGGAGACGCCGAACGCGGAGATGATCTGTTCCTTCGACAGGCCGAACAGCTTGGCCGCCGCCGCGGCGGCGCCATAGGTGCCGGCTGTCGCGGTCGGATGGAAGCCGCGGGCGTAATGCGAGGTCGGGTCGAGCGCGTTGCCGAGCCGGCAGCACACTTCATAGCCGGCGACGATCGCGGTCAGCACGTCGCGGCCGGAGGCGCCGACCATCTCGCCGACCGCGAACGCGGCGGGCACCACCGGCGCGCTCGGATGCAGCGAGGAATCGGCATGGGTGTCGTCGAAGTCGAGCGAATGGCCGAGCGCGCCGTTGAGCAGCGCCGCGACCGCCGGGGTCCAGGTCTTGGTGTCGCCGAACACGGTGGCTTCGCCCTTGCCGTCGAGCGCCAGCGCCTCCAGCATCTTCATCAGCGAGGGCGTCGATTCCGCGTCGCGCCGGGCGCGGATGGTGCTGCCGAGGAAATCCAGCGTCAAAACCTTGGCGCGCTCCAGCACCTCCGGCGGAATGTCGGAATATTTCAGGTCGGCGACATAGGCGGCGAGCGTTGCGGTTTCGTGGGCCATCGTGTTTCCTCAATTTTGCGGCGCAGGGTAGGCGGGCAGGTCAGGCCTTTCAAGCCACCTTGCCGCCGCGGGCAGCTGCCATGCTCCAGATCGGTTAGCTTCAGGTCGGTTAGCTTCAAGTCATGTAACACGGGCCTTTCCTTTGATTGCGGATCACGGTGCATGAGGACCTTCGCAAAACGCATGTTCGACCAGCTCTGGACCCGCAAGACGCAGCTGGCGCTGGCGGTCCGGATCGCGTCCGCCGGCGTGGCGGCCTATACCATCGCGCTGGCGCTCAACCTGATGCTGCCGCTCTGGGCGGTGCTGACCTCGCTGATCGTGACCCAGATGAGCGTCGGCCGCTCGCTGAAGGCCAGCCGCGACTACATGCTCGGTACCATCGGCGGCGCCGTCTATGGCGGCGCGATCGCGGTGCTGATCCCGCATTCCGGCGAGGGCAGCCTGCTGGCGCTGCTGGTGCTGGCGATCGTGCCGCTGGCCTTCATCGCCGCGCTCAATCCGAGCCTGAACTCTGCGACCGTGACGGCGGTGATCGTGCTGCTGCTGCCGACGATGCATCACTCCAACCCGCTGGATTCCGCGATCGACCGCGTCCTCGAGGTGACGGTCGGCGCGCTCACCGGGCTCCTGATCTCGTTCCTGGTGCTGCCGTCGCGCGCGGTCAGCCAAATCAGGGTCAATGGATCGAAGCTGTTGGAGCTGCTGTCGGCGGCGTTCGCCGAATTGCTCGCCGGGCTGACCCGCGGCCTCGACAACGACGCGCTGCACCGGATCCAGGACGGCATCGGCACCGCGGTGACCAATCTGCACGCGACCGGCCTCGAGGCCGAGCGCGAGCGCTCGATGCATCTGTCATCGGGGCCGGACACCGGTCCGTTGCTGCGGACCATCCAGCGGCTGCGGCACGACGTCGTGATGATCGGGCGCGCCTGTGTGGTGCCGCTGCCGACGGATATTCAGGCGAGGCTGGCGCGGCCATTGGCCGACGTCAGCAAGGCGATCGTGACTTACATGGTGGCGGTCGCGACCGCCTTGCGCGCCGGCAGCGGCCCGGCCGACATGGCGCCGGTCGATGCCGCGCTGCATGCCTATAGCGAGGAGGTCGCCGCGGTCCGCAGGGATGGCCTGATCCGCGGCCTGCCGGTCGATGCCGCCGAGCGCTTCTACGCGCTCGGCTTCTCGCTCGACCAGATGCGGCAGAATCTCAACGACCTCAAGCGCTGCCACGGCAATTGGTGCACCAACGCCGACGGCTCCGAGAAGATCGTCGCCGACACGCCGGAGAAGAGCGCGGCTTAAGATGGAGCAGGGCTCAGTCTACGGCCTTGCGCAGCATCGCGGGCACGATCAGGCGGTGGAACGGCATGATCACCGTAAGATAGGCCCGCCCGAGCCAGTTATGGGTGAGCACCAGCGTGGTCGCGGTGATGCTGCGCGCGGGCCCTGCGGGCGCGACGTCGACGACGAGCCGGAAGTCGAGATGCTTGTCGTTGAAGCCCGCAACCAGCCGCTCCGGCGTTTCGCTGACCACCGGAAAGATCCCGATCATGTCGCGCGCCACGCCCTCAGTTGCGCCTGACGTCTTCAGGCCGAGCGGCGCGACCAGGAGATTGCGAAAGGCGACCAGCCATTCGAACCAGCGCGGCTGGCGCGTCACCATCGCTTCGGCGGCGTGGCGCGCGTCGAGGTCCGGACGCGCAGTGGCGATCCGGAACGCATCGATGAACTGCGCGCCGGCGAGCAGCGCGGCGGAGTCCACGTTCGGTGTGACTTCGTCGACCCTCATTTGCCCAGTCTGCGTGCCAGCAGGCGGAAACGCAAGACAAGGAGGGTCGCATAGACCGCCGTCCCGAGCGACAGCCCGATCCAGACACCGGCGGCGTCGAGCTTCGCCCAGAAGGCGAGCGCGGAGGCCGACGCGAAGCCGATCAGCCAATAGCTGATGACGGCGAACAGCAGCGGCACCTGGGTGTCGTTCATGCCGCGCAGCGCGCCCGCGGTGGTGGTCTGGATGCCGTCGGCGATGAAGAAGGTCGCCCCGATCAACAGCAGCGCCGCGGTGAGCTGCGCGGTGGTGTCGGAGGCCTCGCCGAGGAACAGCGCCGCGATCTCGAAGCGCGCCAGGATCACCGCGAGCGTCATGACGCTCATGAAGACGCCGGACAATGCGACCGCGACAAAGCCCGCGCGCTGCACCGCGTCGGTATCGCGGCGGCCGACGGCCTGGCCGACCCGCACGGTAGCGGCCATGCTGACGCCGAACGGCACCATGAACAGGATCGCCGCGATCTGCAGCGCGATCTGGTGGGCGGCCAGCGCCGTGGTGCTGATCAGCCCCATCAGCAGTCCGGCCGCGCCGAACAGGCCGTATTCCAGCAGGAAGGCGATCGAGATCGGCGCGCCGACGGCGACCAGCTTGCCCATCAGCGGCCAGTCGATGCGCCAGACGCGGCTGAAGACATGATATTTGCGGAACGGGTGCCGGCGCGCCGCGAACCACACGCCGGCGAGGAAGGTGCCGAGATTGACGATCGTGGTCGCAAGCCCGGCGCCGAACATGCCGAGTTCGGGCATGCCCCATTTGCCGTACAGCAACAGGTAGACCATCAGCGCATTGGCCGGGATCGCCGCAAGCGTGATCCACAGCACCGGCTCCGGCCGGTTCACCGCGCTCATGAAGCCGCGGAGCGCGATGAACCACAGCGCCGGCAAGATGCCCCAGGCGAGCCCGAACAGATATTGCTGCGCCTGATGCGCGGTGGCCTGGGTCTGGCCGAGCGCGAGCAGGATGCGCTCGCCCTGGAACGGCAGCGCCATCAGCGGCAGCACCATGAAGAAGCCGGCCCACAGGCCGACGCGGAGCGCGCGCCGCATCAAGCGCGGGTTGCGCGCGCCGAACGCCTGCGCGGCCAGGGGCGAGACCGCCGACATCATGCCCATGCCGATGGTGAAGCTGACGAAATACACGGTGTGCGCCAGCGCCGCGGCGGCGACGTTTTCGCTGCCGAGCCGGCCGATGAAGGCGAGATCGGTCGTCATCATTGCGATCTGACCGAGCTGCGTCAGCGCGAGCGGCACCGCGAGCTTCAGCGTTTCCGCGAGCTCGGCCGTGAGCAGGTTGCGAGGGACGACAACGGCCGCGTTCGGCGCGGCCGGGTCGATCTTGTCGATGCAGGTCATGACGGCACGCTTAGCACGGCAAACCGGCCGGAAGGATGGCCAAGTTGCGCAAACGCGACGATCTCACGCAGAGGTCGTCGCGTCCCAGATTGTCGATTGAGACCGGAAGACCGCTTTACACTTTTCCGGATCGTGCCCGGATCACGATCGCGCGGGAATCCGCTTGATCTTGGCGCCGAGGGCGTTGAGCCGCTCATCGATCCGCTCATAGCCGCGCTCGATCTGGTCGGCGTTGTTGATGGTGGAGGTGCCTTCGGCACACACCGCCGCCAGCAGCATCGCCATACCGGCCCGGATGTCGGGCGAGTTCATCGGCGCGCCGCGCAGCCGGCTGGGGCCGGCGACGATCGCGCGGTGCGGGTCGCACAGCACGATGCGGCCACCCATCGCGATCAGGTTGTCGACGAAGAACATCCGGGATTCGAACATCTTCTCGTGCATCAGGATGACGCCGTCGCACTGCGTCGCGGTGACGATCGCGATCGACATCAGGTCGGCCGGGAAGGCCGGCCAAGGCTGATCCTCGAGCTTCGGCACATGGCCGCCGAAATCGTCCTGGATCTTCATGGTCTGGCCGGACGGTACGACGAGGTCGTCGCCCTCGACGCCGCAGACGATGCCGAGTCGCTCAAAGCCCATCCGGATCGAGCGCAGATGCTCGACGCCGGCGCGCGCGATGCGCAGCGGCGAGCGGGTCACTGCGGCAAGCCCGATCAGCGATCCGACCTCGATATGGTCGGGCTGGATCGCGAAAGTCGTGCTGCCGAGCGTCGCCGGCCCGTGCACGATGATGGTGTTGGTGCCGACGCCTTCGATCCTGGCGCCGAGCGCGATCAGGAAATTGGCGAGGTCCTGCACATGCGGCTCGGAGGCCGCGTTGCGCAGATAGGTGGTGCCGCGGGCGGCGACGGCGGCGACCAGCGCGTTCTCCGTCGCGGTGACGCTGGGCTCGTCGAGGAACACGTCGGCGCCCTTCAGCCGCGTGGCGCGGAATTCGAGCCGGTGCGTCGCGGTGACGGTTGCGCCGAGCTGCTCGAAGGCCAGGAAGTGCGTGTCGAGCCGGCGGCGGCCGATCACGTCGCCGCCGGGCGGCGGCAGCGCGACCTCGCCGCAGCGGGCCAGCAGCGGGCCGGCGAGCAGGATCGAGGCGCGGATGCGCGCGCACAGCGCCGGATCGAGATCGGCGGCGCGGATCTCCTTGGCATGAATCTGCAGCGTGTTGCGCTCGGTCCATTCGGCGGTGGCGCCGACCGAGCGGCACAATTCGACCAGCGTTTCGGTGTCGCGGATGCGCGGCACGTTGGTCAGCGTGACCGGGTGCTCGGTGAGCAGTGCCGCGGCGATGATCGGCAGCGCGGAGTTCTTGTTGCCCGACGGCTCGATGGTGCCCGAAAGGCGGCGGCCGCCTTCGACGATGTATTGGATCGGCGGCACGCGGATTGTCCCCTAACGCATCATTCAGACTGGGCCATTGGAAATTCCACAACGGAATCAATGGCCGTCCGGCACCGTAACACAACTTCCGGCGCAGCTTCCACACGAAAGGTAGTGCCGCGCCGGCGCCGAGAAGCGCACGCACGCCCGGCCGTGCGCAGAACCCTAGATGTCGATGGTGGCGCTGAGCGAATTGTCCTGGATGAACTCGCGGCGCGGCTCGACCACGTCGCCCATCAGCTTGGTGAAGATATCGTCGGCCTCGTCGACCTCCTTGATCTTCACCTGCAGCAGCGAGCGCGCCTCGGTGTCCAGCGTGGTTTCCCAGAGCTGCTCCGGGTTCATCTCGCCGAGACCTTTGTAGCGCTGCAGCGAGATGCCCTTGCGGGCGGCGTCGGTCACGGCCTCGAACAGGTCGATCGGGCCGTGGATGATCTGCTCGGCATCCTTGCGCCGCAGCTTGCCCGCGCGCACGTAGATCTCCTGCAGTTCGGTCGCGTATTCATCGAGCTTGCGGGCGTCGGCCGAGCCGAGGAAGGCGTCGTCGATCACGGCGAATTCCCTGACCCCGCGCACGGTGCGCTCGAACTGGAACCCCTGGCCTTCCGTGAAGGTGCCGATCCAGCCGCGCTCGACCTCTTCGGCCACGGCGTCCAGCCGCTTGGCGATGTATTCGGCCGCCGAATTGGCGGTGGCGATATCGCTCGTGATCCTGGGATTGAGCACGCCCGCGATCGCGGCCTGCTCGATGACGGCGCGATTATAGCGGCTGTGCAGGTTGCGCAGCACCGAGCGGATGACCCGTGCGTCTTCGACCAGCGACAGCAGATCACGGCCCGAGCGGTCGTCGCCGGAGGCCGGCTTGAAGACGCATTCGTCGAGCCCGGTCGAGATCAGATAGTCCTCGAGGGCGCGCTCGTCCTTCAGGTATTGCTCCGACTTGCCGCGCGAGACCTTATAGAGCGGCGGCTGGGCGATATAGAGATAGCCGCCATCGATGATCGAGCGCATCTGACGATAGAAGAAGGTCAGCAGCAGCGTACGGATATGGGCGCCGTCGACGTCGGCGTCGGTCATTACGATGATCTTGTGATAGCGCAGCTTGTCGACCGAGAAATCGTCGCTGATGCCGGTGCCGAGCGCGGTGATCAGCGTGCCGATCTGCTCGGAGGACAGCATCTTGTCGGGACGGACGCGCTCGACATTCAGGATCTTGCCGCGCAGCGGCAGCACCGCCTGGAATTCACGGTTGCGGCCCTGCTTGGCGCTGCCGCCTGCCGAGTCGCCCTCGACGATGAACAGTTCGGATTTGGCGGGGTCCTTCTCCTGGCAGTCGGCGAGCTTGCCGGGCAGCGAGGAGACGCTGAGTGGATTCTTGCGGGTCAGCTCGCGGGCCTTGCGCGCAGCTTCGCGGGCCGCGGCGGCCTGGATCACCTTGCCGACGATCTCCTTGGCTTCCTTCGGATTCTCCTCGAACCAGGCGGCGAGCGCTTCGTTCAGGACGTTCTCGACCACCGGCCGAACCTCCGAGGACACCAGCTTGTCCTTGGTCTGCGACGAGAATTTCGGATCGGGCACCTTCACCGACAGCACCGCGGTGAGGCCCTCGCGGCAATCGTCGCCGGTCAGCGCGATCTTTTCCTTCTTCGCATTGGCGTCGGCATAGCCGTTGACCTGGCGCGTCAGCGCGCCGCGGAAGCCGGCCAGATGGGTGCCGCCGTCGCGCTGCGGGATGTTGTTGGTGAAGCACAGCACGTTCTCGTGGTAGCTGTCGTTCCACCACAGCGCCGCCTCGACGCCGATGCCGTTGGCTTCCGAGCGCACCATGATCGGTGCCGGCACGATCGCCTTCTTGTTGCGGTCGAGATATTTGACGAATTCCTCGACACCGCCGGAATAGTGCATCTCCTCGCGCTTCTCGACCGCGTGACGCATGTCGGACAGCACGATGTGGACGCCGGAATTGAGGAAGGCGAGCTCGCGCAATCGGTGCTCGAGCGTCGCGAAATCATATTCGATGTTCTTGAAGGTCTCGGTCGAGGCGAGGAAGGTGACCTCGGTGCCGCGCTTGCCCGGGGCATCGCCGACCACCTTGAGCGGCGCCACGGCGTCGCCGTGCGCGAATTCGATGTAGTGCTCCTTGTCGTCGCGCCAGATCCGCAGCGCGAGCTTGCTGGACAGCGCGTTGACCACGGAGACGCCGACGCCGTGCAGACCGCCGGAGACCTTGTAGGAGTTCTGGTCGAATTTTCCGCCGGCGTGCAGCTGGGTCATGATGACCTCGGCTGCCGAGACGCCCTCTTCCTTGTGGATGCCGACCGGAATGCCGCGTCCGTCGTCGTACACGGTGACGGAATTGTCGGCGTTGAGGGTGACCAGGACGCGGCTGGCATGGCCCGCCAGCGCCTCGTCGATCGCATTGTCGACGACCTCGTAGACCATGTGGTGCAGGCCGGAACCGTCGTCGGTGTCGCCGATATACATGCCGGGGCGCTTGCGGACGGCGTCGAGGCCCTTCAGCACCCGGATCGATTCCGCACCATATTCAGCCGGAATGGGATGCTCAGATTCGGCAGGGGTCTGCCGGGCAGGTTCAGTCATGTGAGGCCTTCGAGGATGTCCCGAATCAGCTGCACAAAATGAGGCGCTGATTCCGCTATTTGTGCCATGAAAGAGGGGTTGCGCCTAGCGCAAAGTCTCCATCTACAAACTATTGAATAGATGGGATTTTTTAGGCCTTTTTCAAGGTCTTCAAAGGCGGATTCCGAGGGCTCTGAAAAGCCCGATTCGGTGGCGGATTCGGAGCCCTCATCGAGGCCGATTCTGCGCCGCCAGAAACATGATGAGAACAGGCTGAATTGGAGCGGCTTCGGAGGTTCGCTTCTCCCCGCTGGGCATGGGCGAACCGGGGGGCGAGGGATGCTGGCGCAATTTCGGAATATTAGAATAATGTTCCTGAGTTGCCCGACGTGTCAAGCTGCTTGGTCGAACGCCGGCCGCCGCTGGCTACTTTGCATGGGGTTGTTTTCGATATTTTGGCAATGCGCTCTGCGACGGCGCCGTCTCTTCAGATTGCCCTAGACTAGCCAATTAGCCGCGCCGCGTGGCGCGGCCGGATTCGACGTCGAAAATCTCCCCCCGAGGGCCGATGTCGACGAACGCCGCGGGATCGGCGCCGGTCATCCAGACCTGCGCGCCGAGCTTGGCGAGCTCGTCGAACAGCGCCTTGCGGCGGTTCGGATCGAGATGGGCGACGACCTCGTCGAGCAGCAGCAGCGGTGCGATGCCGGTCATCTCCGCGACCATCGTGGCGTGCGCCAGCACCAGCCCGATCAAGAGCGCCTTCTGCTCGCCGGTCGAGGCGTCACGCGCCGGCATGTTCTTCGGCGCGTAGATCACCTGCAGATCGGTCAGATGCGGGCCGTCCAGCGTGCGGCCGGCGGCGGCATCGCGCGGCCGGCCGGCGCGCAGGATCTCGCGGTAGCGGTCCTCCACTGCGGTTGCGGGCTCCTGTAGCAGCGCGTTCTCCATCCAGCCGTCGAGCATGATCTCGGCGGAGGGGAAGGCCGAGGCGGCGCCGCGCTCGCGCAGCATCACGGCGAGCTTGGCGGCGGTCTGGCCGCGCGACGCGGCGACCGCGACCGCAAGCTCCGCGGTCTCGCGCTCGATCGCGTCACACCAATGGTCGTCATAGTTGCGCACCTCGAGCAGCCGGTTGCGCGAGCGCAGCGAGCGCTCCAGCGCGGAGACGCGGCTGGAATGCTCGGAATCGATCGCCAGCACCAGGCGATCGAAGAAGCGCCGCCGTTCCGAGGCGGCGCCCATGAACAGGCCGTCCATCGCCGGCGTCAGCCACACGATGCGCAAATGATCGCCGAAAGCGGTCGCGGAACCCACCGGTTCGCGGTCGATGCGGCAGCGCCTTGTGCTGCCGGCGTCACCGGTCGGCGGATCGATACCGGTGCCGAGCGTGGCGAGGCCGAGCGCGCCCTCGACTTCGGCCGACACCGCCCAGGAGCCGTCACCCTGATTGTCGGCGATGTCCTCCAGCGTCGCGCGGCGCAGGCCGCGGCCCGGCGACAGGAACGAGACCGCTTCCATGCAATTGGTCTTGCCGGCGCCGTTCGGCCCGACCAGCACCACCATGTCGCCGGCGACCTGCAGCGTCGCCGTCCGGTAATTGCGGAAATGCGTCAGCGACAGGCGATGAATGCGGGACGGGGTCATCTCTCTTCCTTCCCCTCTCCCCCTGTGGGAGAGGGTGGCGCCTCACGAAGTGAGGCGACGGGTGAGGGGTATCTCACAGCTCGGCAAGCTTGGCGACAATGTCTTCCAGCACTGCCCCGGGCGTCCGCAAGACGTCATTGTTCCAGTAGCGCAAGACCTGAAAGCCTTCCGCCGTAAGCGCGTCAGCCCTGGATGCATCATGCGGCGACGAAGCGTGCTGACCGCCGTCGATCTCGATGGCGAGGCGCTTCTCAAAGCACGCGAAGTCGAGAATGTAATTGCGAAATGGAACCTGCCTTCGAAATTTCAAGTGCGACAGGCGCCGATCGCGCAGCAGGCGCCACATCTTCGCTTCCGCGTCAGTCGGCTCTCGGCGCATCTTCTTTGCGAAAGTGCGGAGGCGTTCATCGGTCGGTCGATGGTGCGGCGTTCGCGGCACCAACCCCTCACCCGGCGCCTTCGGCGCCACCCTCTCCCACAAGGGGAGAGGGTGCAGTTGCGCGTGCGGAGAGGGTCATCACACCCGCATCGGCATCAGCACGTAGAGTGCGCCCTTGCTGTCGCGGTCCTGCACCAGGGTCGGCGAGCCGGGATCGGCGAGCTTCAGCACCGCGACCTCGCCCTCGATCTGGGCGGCGATGTCGAGCAGATAGCGCGAGTTGAAGCCGATATCGAGCGCGTCGGAGGCGTACTCGACCTCGAGCTCTTCGGTGGCGCTGCCGGAATCCGGGTTGGTGACCGAGAGCACCAGCTTGCCCGCGGACAGCGCGAGCTTCACCGCGCGGCCGCGTTCGCTGGAAATCGTCGAGACACGGTCGACGGCGGCCTCGAAATCCTTCTTGTCGACGACGAGTTCCTTGTCGTTGTTCTGCGGAATGACGCGGCCGTAGTCAGGGAAGGTGCCGTCGATCAGCTTCGAGGTCAGCACCACATTGCCGAGCGTGAAGCGGATCTTGCCGTCCGACAGCTCGATCGAGATCTCGGCGTCGTCGCCCTCGATCAGCCGCTGTACTTCGCCGACCGTCTTGCGCGGGACGATCACGCCGGGCATGCCGGTTGCGCCCTTGGGCAGCGCGAGGTCGATCTGGGCCAGGCGGTGGCCGTCGGTCGCAACCCCGCGCAGGGTCGCGGCCTTGGCGTTGCCGGCCGCGTGCAGATAGATGCCGTTGAGGTAGTAGCGGGTCTCTTCGGTCGAGATCGCGAACTGGGTGCGGTCGATCAGGCGCTTGATATCGGAGGCCGGCAGCGAGAACGAATGCGTCATGTCGCCGGCGGCAAGGCCCGGGAAGTCGCTCTCGGGCAGGGTTTGCAGCGTGAAGCGCGAGCGGCCGGCACGCACCGCGAGCACCGAGCGGTCGCCGTCGGCTTCCAGCACGATCTGCGAGCCGTCGGGCAGCTTGCGGACGATGTCGTAGAACATGTGCGCGGGCACCGTGGTCGAGCCCGCAGTTCCGGTCTCGGCGGCCAAGGTCTCCGTCACCTCGAGGTCGAGGTCGGTCGCCTTCAGCGACAATTTGGCGCCCTCGGCGCGGATCAACACGTTGCCGAGGATCGGGATGGTGTTGCGGCGCTCGACCACGCGGTGAACGTGACCCAGCGATTTCAGGAGTTGCGCGCGCTCGACGGTGACCTTCATTGCAATACCCGCCAGATCCCTCAGATGGAAAAGCCGGGCGGCCGTTCAGGGCAGCACCGCGGCATTGGAAACCCGAAAAGCCGGATCAATACCGGATTTGATCAAACCCACGGGGGGACCGCAAGGTGGCGCGGATGGGCGGCCGGTGCAAGGGATACGGGCTCGAAACGAGCCCCGTTCCCCACGTTTTGGGTCGGAAAAAAGTTTAGCCCTCCCCTTTGGCAAGGGGAGGGCGATGGAACGAGCCGGCCGGATGAAGCGGCCCTATTCCTGCAGCTGGCGCTTCAGCGATTCGACTTCCTCCGACAGCGCCGTGTCCTTGGCGACCAGTGCCTCAATCTTGCGCACGGCGTGCAACACCGTGGTGTGGTCGCGGCCGCCGAAGCGCCGGCCGATCTCCGGCAGCGAGCGCAAGGTCAGCGTCTTCGCCAGATACATCGCGACCTGGCGGGGGCGCACCACATTGGCGGTGCGGCGGGACGACAGCAAGTCGGAGCGGCTGACATTGTACTGCCGGGCGACCACGCGCTGGATGTCCTCGATCTTGATCCGCTTCGGCTCCTGCGGGCGGATCAGGTCGCGCACCTCGCGCTCGGCCATCTCCAGCGTCACCGGCTGGTTGTTGAGCTTGGAGTGCGCCAGCAGGCGATTGATCGCGCCTTCAAGGTCGCGGCCGTTATGGGTGATGGTGCGCGCCAGATAGTCGAGCACTTCCTCCGGCACGTCGAAGCTTGCATGGTGGACGCGGGCCGCGGCGACGCGCGACTTCAGGATGCCGAGCCGCAGCTCCTCGCCGAGCGAGCCCATCTCGACCACGAGGCCGCCCGCGAGCCGCGAGCGCACGCGGTCGTCGAGGCTTTCCAGATCCGACGGCGGACGGTCGGCCGCGATCACGACCTGGCGGCCGGCATCGATCAGCGCGTTCAGCGTGTGGCAGAACTCGGCCTGCGTCGACTTGCCTTGCAGGAACTGCAGATCGTCGATGACCAGCACGTCGATGCCGCGCAGCGCCTCCTTGAAGGCCAGCGCCGTCTGCGTCTTCAGCGCCGCGACGAAGCCGTACATGAACTTCTCGGCGGTGAGATACAGCACCTTGCGCTCGCCGCCGGAATTGCCGGACCAGGTCACCGCCTGCAGCAGGTGCGTCTTGCCGAGACCGACGCCGGCATGAATGTAGAGCGGGTTGAACATCACGGGGTCGCCGCGGCGACCTTCCGCGACCTGGCGGGCCGCCGCATGAGCCAGCGTGTTGGACCGGCCGACGACGAAGCTGGCAAAGGTCAGGCGCGGATCGAGCGGCGAGCCGCCGAGCGCGTCATGGCTTGCCGACACCGGCGCAGTTGCAAACGAGCGCAATTCGGGCGCAGGGCGGCCGTCGGTGCGCTCGATGCGGCGCACTTCGACGGGCGCAGCCGTTTCCTTCACCGGAGCCGTCGCACGGATCGCGGAGCGGACGGTAAGGTCGATCTTGTGCACTTCCGGCATCTCGGCCTGCCAGCAGGACAGCACGCGATCGGCGTAATGCGCCTGGATCCAGCTCTTGAGGAACCGGGTCGGAACCGACAGGTGCACGCTCTCGTCGTGCACGCTCTCCAGATCCATCCGTGCGAACCAGCTCGTGTAAACGTCCTCGCCAACGCTCGTCCGCAGACGTCCCTTCACCCGCGACCAGCGATCCTGTTCCGTGTTCGTCATTGCCTTCGTACTTCCAAGTCTGAGAGATATTCGTTGCGAAAGCGCCGCACAGGTTTGCTGCCACGGCGCGACCTCTAGCGGGCGCGGTCTGCTCCGGACATAGCTCTCCCGTGCGGCGACCATGCGCCACCCGACAGATCAGCTGTTTGGAGAAGATGCGCCCCGCGAGGTCAGCGCGTACTCGATGGACGCTGCGGGTAGGAACTGACGTCCGAGGGGTCGATTACGGCACCACTGGAAATTTGCGCTTCGGCTGTCGTTGGTTCGACTGCAGTGATGATACCGTAAGGCATAAGTCCTCCCCCTCCCGCCGCGACGTATCGCGGCAAGTTGTCAGCTTGCTCGTGTCTTCAAATTCGAACTGCTGCTACCGAACACCGAAATGCCCGGCGCTTCGCCGCCGCCGTGTCGTCGTCAACCCGTTCACTCGCTCCGCGTTCCCGCTGCCAGATTCCGACCGACGTCCCGGTCTCTCTTGTTCGATCCCCCAAATTGCCGGGGACATCGCCGGAGAATTTTTGACACAGGTCGTCCGTCCTCATATCGCTATGAGCCGTCAATCCAGCTTCGCTTGGAAAGCGTCGCTAACGCACACACCGCCGCCGATTTGTGCGTCCGCCCCTGGGTCTCAAACCGCGCTGATCTGGAGAGCCGTGGGCGTCGCGAACAAGAAATAAATACACCAAGCACATTTCCTGACAATCCGTGGATTCGACGGGGACCGAGACTCTTCGCGACTGTTGCGGCGTTGCCGATGCTGAGTTGCGAAAGCAAGTTTTTGAATCACCGCACAGATTCACGCGCGTCACAAACGACGGTGCAATACCAAAAATTTTTCATAGAAAATTTACATTTGGTCTCGCGCCGGTCATTTTTCCAATCGCTGTCCAACGCTATGTGCATAAGTAATTCGCGAGACGTCATTTTTCTCGATTACTTTTGCAGGGTAACCCCGCTTCGCAGGTTTCGCCGCGAAATGCTTGCGCGCTATTCCATCTATCCAGCTTAGCGAAGAACAATCTGTGGGCGAGTGCGGCGCATTAAGCATGTTGAGCCGGTAGAACTACGGACGCGACGAAACGAAACATGACACGCGGTTCGTCGCGCGGCAACGCGAAGTGTTCTCGCGCTATGAAACTTCCACGACAAAAGTCGAGACAAAAACAAAAAGCCCGGCGCGAGCCGGGCTTCGTGACAAATGTGTCTTCCAGTCAGCTCACGCGCCGAGCTTTTACTTGGCGAGCTTGGCGATCCGCTGCGACAGACGCGAGACCTTACGGCTCGCGTTGTTCTTGTGAATGATGTTGCGCTGCGCTGCCTTCATCAGCTCGGGCTCGGCGCGGCTCATCGCCTTCAGTGCCGCCTCGCGGTCGCCGCTCTTGATCGCTTCCTCGACGGTGCGCACCGCGCCACGCATCTGCGTGCGGCGCGACTTGTTGACGATGGTGCGGCGGGCAATCTTGCGGGTCGCCTTCTTGGCGGAGGTGGTGTTGGCCATGGTTCTCTAACTGTCCTTCGGCGGTGATCGCTCGGTGGTCGGGCTTGCGCGCACCGGCCGGTTCAAATCTCAACTCTGATGTATTTGTCCAAGGTGGTTTTCTTGGGTGTCCTTGAGGCGGCCATGCGAGGAGCGCAAAATGCTGCCCCGCGCCTGCGGCACTGTCCAAAGAACAGCGGCGGCAGGATTGCGCCCGCCGCCATCGGCCGGTCTTATAGATGGCGCGGGCTGAAGCGTCAACGCTTTCGGGACCCAAAAAGGGCCCGAATCGCCCCCGCGGGGGCCGGATAAGCCGCTGAAGAGGTTGAATTTCCGGGGGGCGCCCGGTAAGGCCTGACGACGTGTGGGGCGCGACTGGGAGTTAGGGTGACGCATGATCCGCGGCTTTTTCCGTCTGATCGGCCTTCTGCTGCTGGCCGGCAGCTTCATCTTCATGGTCTATGACGGGGCCCGCTACGTCGCCGACCAGAGCCTGCGGTTCACCCAATTCGGCCAGTTCTGGAACGACATCCACCAGTCGAGCCAGCAGGCATTCCATGCCTGGGTGGATCGCTTCGCGCCCTGGCTCTGGAATGACGTGATCCGCCTGCTTCTGGAGCAGCCGGTGTTCGCAGTGCTCGGCATTGCCGGCATCCTGCTGATGATCCTGTTCCGGCCGCGCAAGCCCTTGATCGGCTACGCGCGCGACTGACTTGCCCGCAGCCCTCCTTGGCTGCAGCACTCAGTAACGGGGCTGCCATCATCCGCGTAAGGACATATATAGGTGACAGCCGGCCCGCAGGCCGTTGCCGCGTCGGCCGATGTCCCGCCTGGAGGTGTCCATGTTGTTCATGCGCAAGACCACCGCGTTGCCAAGCGCCGCCGAGGCGCTGCCGGGCCGCGCGACGCCGATCCCGACCGCGACCACCCATTTCGTCAATGGCAGCAAGTTGCAGCCGCCTTATCCGCAAGGCCTCGAGCAGGCGGTGTTCGGGCTCGGCTGCTTCTGGGGCGCGGAGCGCAAATTCTGGGAACTCGGCGAGGGGATCTACACCACCGCGGTCGGCTATGCCGGCGGCCACACGCCGAACCCGACCTATGAGGAAGTATGCTCGGGGCGCACCGGCCACACCGAAGTCGTGCTGGTCGTGTTCGACCCGAAGAAGATCTCCTACGAGAAGCTGCTGAAGACGTTCTGGGAGAGCCACAACCCGACGCAGGGCATGCGCCAGGGCAACGACATCGGCACGCAATATCGCTCCGCGATCTACACGTTCAGCGACGCGCAGCGCAAAGCCGCCGACGAGTCGCAGGCGATGTATCAGAAGGCGCTGGCCGCCAAGGGCCTTGCAGCGATCACGACCGAGATCGCGCCGGCTGGTGAATTCTACTTTGCCGAGGACTACCACCAGCAATACCTCGCCAAGAACCCGGCGGGCTATTGCGGGCTCGGCGGCACCGGCGTGTCCTGCCCGATCGGCGTCGGCGTCACCGCCTGATCGTCCTGTTGAGAAAGGGCTCGCTCCGGAAAGCCGGTTTGCGCTCTTCCCGGGCACGGCTCTAAGCCAATGGGAGCCCGGCTTTTCCGGCCTCCCGCTCGACCCGCGAAAACCCTTTGTTAACCATAAGTGGTGCAAGACTGGGCCTGTCTCGCCGTTGAGGGATAGGTCCGGTGCCGGTTGCACGCGCGTTACGATTGCCGATCACTGCCGTTGTGGCTGCGCTCGCGCTGTCTGGCTGCATGAGCACGTCCGGTCCCGTCGCCGTCGGCCCGCAAGGCGTCGATGCCGTCAGCTATGGCCCGGCCTACGCACCCGCTCCGGTTGCCGATGCAGGCGGCGGCGGTGCGATCGGCGCGTTGCGTTCCGCCTTCGCCAGCGCGTCCCCTGGTTATGGCTATGCCGCGCCGGCCGCCGCCCCGGTCGTCTATGCCGCCGCCCCGGGTGGACCCCCGGCCGGCTACGACAACGGCTATCATCTTGGCCCCGGCGACAAGCTCCGCGTCGTGGTCTACGGCCAGGAAGGCCTGACCAATTCCTATGCGATCGACGCCGCGGGCGCGATCACGATGCCGCTGATCGGCTCGGTGCCGGCGCGCGGCCGCACGCCGGCCGGGCTCGCCGGCGAAATCTCGGCACGGCTGCGCAACGGCTTTATCCGCGAGCCTTCGGTGGCGGTCGAGATCGAGTCCTATCGTCCGTTCTTTATCCTCGGCGAAGTCCAGGCCCCCGGCCAATATCCCTACGTGCCGAACATGACGGTCGAGAGCGCGGTCGCGATCGCCGGCGGCTTCTCGCCGCGGGCCCGCCGCGACAGCGTGACGCTGACCCACACCGATGCGTCCGGCTCCGGCCGCTTCGTGGTGCCGCTGGGCACGCCGATGAGCCCGGGCGATACGGTGTTCGTCGGCGAGCGCTGGTTTTGACGAAGGACAGCGTCCTTCGTCATTCCGGGGCGATGCGCAGCATCGAACCCGGAATCTCGAGGTTCCCCGGTGCGCAATTGCGCACCTGAGGTTCGCGCTTTGCGCGCCCCGGAACGACGGGTGGAGAAGCTCGCTTCCTATCGCTTCAAATGCTTTGCGAAAAATTCCATGCTGCGCGGCCAGGCGATGTCGGCGCTTGCCTTGTCGTAGCTGGCGCGCTCGTCGCAATGGAAGCCGTGCTGCGCGCCGGGATAGATGAAGACCTCGACCTCGGGCCGCTTCGACTTGATGGTCTCGACATCGCTCAAGGGAATGCCGGCATCCTTCTCGCCGAAATGCAGCTGCGTCGGCACTGCCGGCTTGTCGTCGGCGAAGCGCACGACGGCGCCGCCGTAATAGCCGACCGCGGCGGACAGCCCGGCGAGCTTGGTGGCGGCCGCATAGGCGACGCTGCCGCCGAGGCAGAAGCCGATGATGCCGACCGGCCCGACCGGCTTCACCGCATCGATCGCGGCCTGGCTGTCGCGCAGCATCGCGGCCCAGTCCGGATTGGCGACGAACTTCCGCGCCTCGGCGATCTCGTCGGGGGAATAGCCGCTCTGGAAGTTCGGCGTGATGCGGTCGAAGATCGAAGGTGCAACCGCGACATAGCCTTCCTTCGCCAGCCGGTCGCAGACCGAGCGGATGTGGTGATTGACGCCAAAAATCTCCTGGATCGCGACGACCGCGCCCTTCGGCGCGCCGGCAGGATCGGCGCGGTAGGCGCCGAGTTCAAATCCGTCCGAAGCCTTGAGTTTGATGTCTTGTCCCATGGTCCATCCTTGTCAGTTTGGGGGTTGCATGAAGCTCTCGATGATGAGGTCCAAAGCGCGCTGAAATTGTCATCGCGCTTTGGCTCTTCGTTTGAGCATGGCCTTTCCGGAAAACCGCTTCGCGCTTTTCCGGACCATGCTCTAGCGCCACATCCAGTTCTCGCCCCAGTCGGCCTTCCAGCCGGTCAGCCGGTGCTTGCGGAATTGGAGGAAGAGACGGTCGTGGTGCGGAAACAGCCCGCTGCCGCCGAGGTCGCGGAAGGTCAGGAAGATCTCGTTGCCGGGCCGTCCGCTGACATAGGTGAGGGGCGTGCCGAGCGCGCGCTGCGCGTCCGCAACGCCCATGCCGAACACCAGCGGCGTGGTGTTCGACAACGTCGCGGTGAACGTGGACGGAGCTGTTACGAACGGCAGCTTCTGCGCGCTCGCCCCTGTCGTGGCCGCAGTCAGCAACAAGGCAACGGCGATCGTCTTCATGGCGCGGTCTTTCCAGGCGCGCCCTCAAGGCCGTCCAGGAACGGCAGCACCGCGGCGATGAAGGCCTGCGGCTGGTCGATATTGACGGCGTGGCCGGCGTTCGGAATCACCGCCTTCTGCGCACCAGGGATCTTTGCCGCCATGTAGTCGGACGCCGCCAGGAACGGCGTGTCGTCGGCGCCGACCACAACCAACGCTGGCACCTGGATCCCGGGCAGCGATTCGATCACCCGTGCATCGCGCTGTGCCAGCATGCCGCGCGCGGCGAGCGCGAGGCCCCTGGCGTTGCGATGGGTGACCGACGCGCGCTCGGCGCTCAGCGATCTCAGCACCTCGAGCCCTTCGCGGTCGAAGCGGTCGCCGGTCTCGCGGGCGCGCTTGTTCCAGACCTCGCGGGCGTCGTCCTTCTTGAAGCCCGGGCCGGTGTCGATGATCAGCAGTGCCCGCACCCGCTCCGGATGGGCGCGATGAAAGGCGAGCGACACGTAGCCGCCGAGCGACAGCCCGCCGACGATCGCCTTGTCGGCGCCGGCGGCGTCGAGCAAAGCGGCGATGTCGCCGACCGTCAGCGCTTCGCTATAGGCTTCGGGATCGTCGGGATAGTCGGACTGGCCGTGCCCGCGCATGTCCCACAGGATCAGCTTGTGCCGCTGCGACAGCGCCTCGATCTGGCCCTGCCACATCGCCGACGTCGAGGAATAGCCGTGGGTCAGGATCAGCGGCGGGCCGCTGCCGTGAATCTCGTAGTAGATGTCGACGCCGCTGCGGTTGAGCTTGGCCATTGACGGGCTCCTTGTGTTTCTCTCGCCGCTGTCATCGGACGGCGCTGCCGATGCTTGCTGCCGACGCTTTGAGCAAGCGCCTGTCGATTAGACACGAACGCTGTCATTCCAAGAAGCGTCTTGCCGTTGCCGCATCGCACAACAGGCATCTTCGGAAATTTATTCTTTTCGAGCAATTCCAAATTGGATTGCCTCCAGCCTGGAACCGGATCATTGTTTCGGCAACTGTCGCTGACCCGGTGGGCGCCGGCCAAGACCCAACAGTGAGTTGCCGCCGTAAGCGGCTTCCTACACCGGAAGGGGAGAGAGATGCCAAATCTCAATATCAACGGACGGAATATGTCCGTCGAGGCGGCCAGTGACACGCCGCTGCTTTGGGTCATCCGCGAGCAATTGCAGATGACGGGCACCAAATTCGGTTGCGGCGCCGGTCTGTGTGGCGCCTGCACGGTTCACGTCAACGGCGAAGCGGTGCGGTCCTGCCAGACCTCGGTCGCCGACGCCGTCGGCAAGAAGATCACCACCATCGAAGGCCTGTCCGCCAAGGGCGATCATCCCTTGCAGAAGGCCTGGGTCGCCGAGCAGGTGCCGCAATGCGGCTACTGCCAGTCCGGCCAGATCATGCAGGCGGCGGCGCTGCTGTCGAAGAACACCAACCCGACCAAAGAAGAAGTGGTCGCGCATATGGACGGCAACCTCTGCCGTTGCATGACCTATTCACGAATCCAGAAGGCGATCATGCGCGCTGCGTCCGACATGCGCACCGCATCGGCCACCGGATCCGAGCGGAGGGCCACATGAACAAGCACGTGAAAAACCTCGCGCCCGAGACGACCGATCTCAGCCGCCGTTCCTTCCTGGTCGGCACCGCTGCAACCGGCCTCGTGCTCGGCTACTCAGCGTCCGGCATCGACCAGGCGCTCGCGGCGCCCGCACCCGCCAACTTCGAGCCGAGTGTTTGGTATTCGATCGCGCCCGACGGTCTCGTCACCGTGACATGCGGCAAGGCCGACATGGGCCAGCACGTCGCCTCGACCATGGCGCAGATCGTGGCCGAAGAGCTCGGCGCGAACTGGAAGGACATGCGGGTTCAGCTCGCCTCTAATGATCCGAAGTTCAACGATCCCGTGCTGGGCGCGCAGATCACCGGCGGCAGCTGGTCGACGATGATGAACTTCGATGCGATGAGCCGCGCCGGCGCCGCCGGCCGCATCGCATTGACCGAGGCGGCGGCGGCCTCCATGGGCGTGCCGGCCGGCGAGCTGGTGGTGCGCGATTCCAAGATCAGCCATGCGAAGTCGAAGAAGTCGATGTCGTTCGCCGAGGTGGTGAAGAGCGGCAAGGCGACCAAGACTTTCACGGCGGATGATCTGAAGGCGATCAAGCTCAAGACGCCCGACCAGTACACCATGATCGGCGTCTCGGTGCCGCAGCTCGACATTCCGTCGAAGGTCAACGGCACGGCCAAGTACGGCATCGACGTGATGGTGCCGGGCATGGTCTACGGCGCGCTGGTCACCCCGCCGGTGCGTTACGGCGCCACCGTGAAGTCGGTCGACGATAGCGCGGCCAAGAAGCTGCCCGGCTTCATCAAGGCCGTCACCCTCGACGACAAGACCACAACCACGACCGGCTGGGTCGTCGCGGTCGCCAACACCTATGCGCAGGCGAAGAAGGCCGCGGCGGCGCTGAAGATCAGCTATGACGGCGGTCCGAACGCAAAACTGTCGAGCGAATCGCTGTTCGCCGAGGCCAAGCGGCTGCAGGGGCTCAGCGATTCCGGAGAGTTCTTCGTCAAGGACGGTGATCCGAACGCGGCCTTCGGCTCGGCGGCCAAGCTGTTGGAGGCGGAATACACCACCAACATCAACATCCACGCGCCGATGGAGCCGATGAACGCCACCGCGGAGTTCAAAGGCGACATCCTGCACATCTATTCCGGCAACCAGTTCGCGACGCGATCCGGCGCGATTGCGGCCGGCGCCGCCGGGATCGATCCGAAGTTCGTGGTGATGCACCAGATGTGGCTGGGCGGCGGTTTCGGCCGGCGTCTCGACGCCGACATGATGGTGCCCGCGGTGCAGGCGGCGAAGGCCGTCGGCAAGCCGGTCAAGGTCATCTACACGCGCGAAAACGACATGACGATGGATTTCTCGCGTCCGCTGACCTACCAGAAGGTGAAAGCCGGCATGGACGGCGACGGCAAGATCGTCGCGATGAGCCACGACGTGGTCTCGGCCTGGCCGACCGCGCGTTGGGGAATCCCCGATTTCCTGACACCGTCGGTCGACAAGAAAGGCCCGCTCGACTCCTTCACCGTGAACGGAGCGGACTTCTTCTACACCGTGCCCAACCACTATGTGCGGGCGATCAAGAACGAGATGGCGCACAACGCCACCCCGTCGGGTCAGCTCCGCTCGGTGGCGCCGGGCTGGACGTTCTGGGCGGTCGAAAGCATGATCGACGAGATCGCGCATGCGACCGGCAAGGACCCGGCGCAGCTGCGCATCTCGTTGCTCGACGGCAAGGGCAAGAATGACGGCGGCGCGCAGCGTCTCCGCAACACCTTGCTCGCTGCGATGGGCCTTGCCGGCTACGGCACCAAGCAGCTGCCCAAGGGCGAAGGCATGGGGGTTGCCTGCGTGTCGTCGCAGGAGCGCGCCACGGCGAGCTGGACCGCCTGCGTCGCCCATGTCGCGGTTGCCCCGTCGGGCGAGGTGACGGTGAAGAAGCTGACGGTTGCGACCGACGTTGGTACGCAGGTGAATCCCGACGGCATCCGCGCCCAGGTCGAGGGCGCGGCGCTGTGGGGCATGTCGCTGGCGCTGTTCGAGAAGGCGACGTTGAAGGACGGCGGCATCGAGCAGACCAACTTCGACAGCTACACGCCGCTTCGGATGAGCCAGTTGCCGGAAGTCGCGGTCAACGTCATCGCCAATGGCGAGAAGGCGACCGGCGTCGGCGAGCCCGCGGTGACGGTGGTGGCGCCGGCGATTGGCAACGCCGTCTTCAACGCGGTCGGTGCCCGCGTCCGCGGCCTGCCGATCACGGCGGAAGCCGTCAAGGCGGCGATGAAGGCGTAACGACCTGAACGAACAAGGACGCCGGAGAGCACGAGCTCTCCGGCGTTTTCCTTTGCTCCGCGCGTCGGCCGGGCGGTGACGGCATCAGCTTTGACGCCGCAAAAATTCATGATTCGCCGCCGGCGTGCGCATCTGCATTGATTTCCGGCCGGCCTGATTTTGCTGGCGTATTCGGCGATCCCTCAAATTGTATGCATTGCGCTTAAGCACCGTTCAGCATCCCCATTAAGCCGGAGGGAACGCATCGTCAGGTAGCGTCCCGGCGTCGGTCGTTACCGCGACGGGGATGCCATGACTGCCTTAGCCAACAACCAGACTTCGAAGCGCCGCCTCCTGCTGGCGTCAGATCGAAGCGACCAGAGCAACGAGCTCGCGAGCATTTTGCGCTCGGTGGGCGAGGTCGATACCGTTCCGACTTCTGACATTCCCGAGCAGCCGGCCCGCGATCTCTCCGGCATCGTCGTCGACATCAACCTGCGCTCGCCCGAAGCCGTGCAGCTCGTCCGCGCCAAGCTGCAGGCCGACGCCTATCGCGAGATGCCGCGGCTGTTCGTGCTGGCGGATGCTTTGCATCACGCCTCGATGCAGGCCTGGGCAAGTCGGATCGTAGCCATGTCGTTCTGTGAGCCAAGGAGTTGCCAGACATATTTGTCTTCCTAAGACCGCTTGGCCTCCGACTTCGACAGCGGCTATGACGAGACCGATCGCGGCAAGGCGCTCAACCGCGGCGTCGAAGCCGCGCACGGCGTGATGGTCAAGATGTTCGAGCGGATGCGCGCCGGCGAGCCGCTCAAGTTCGAGGACATCGTCGCCGCCGAAAACAAGATCCTCAAGGCGATCAAGCACAACTCGCTGCGCGAATGGCTGACCACGGTCGGCTGTCATCACCAGGAGACCTATCGCCACTGCCTGTTCGTGACCGGTTTTGCGGTCGCGTTCGCGCAGCACCTCGGCATGCGTGAGGACGATCAGCGCCGGCTCGCCCGCGCCGCGCTGCTGCACGACGTCGGCAAGGCCTTCGTTCCGGTCGCGCTGCTCGACAAGCCGGGCGCATTGACGGTCGAGGAAATGGCCGAGATGCGCGAGCATCCGCGGCGCGGCTACGAAGCGCTGTCCGCGCAGGGCGGCTTCCCGCCGGAAATGCTCGACGTGATCCTGCACCACCACGAATTCCTCGACGGCACCGGCTATCCGAACGGCCTCAGCGGCAACCAGATCAGCGACATCGTCCGCGTCACCACGATCGTCGACGTCTATGCCGCTTTGGTCGAGAAGCGCGCCTACCGGCTGCAGTTCACCCACGCCAAGGCGTTCTCCATGATGGAGGAGATGGGCGGCAAGCTCGACCAGCAGCTGCTGCAGGCGTTCCGCCCGGTGGCGTTCGGGCATTATTGAGCGGATGTCATTCCGGGGCGATGCGTGAGCATCGAACCCGGAATCTCGAGATTCCCCGATGCGCAATTGCGCATCTGAGGTCTGGTCCTTCGGACCATCCCAGAATGACCTAGTCTGCGCTAGCCAATCAACGCAAGTCGTACTCCTTACCTCCGCCTAGATTCTGTTGATCATCGGCAAGACCGATGCTCCGACGGGTGAGGACGATCATGGATACGGCAACGACCGGGGATTTCGACATCCCCGCCGACATCGCGGCAACCCTTGTCGATCCCGTCGCCTATGCGGACGACCGCATCCACGACAGCTATCGCTGGCTGCGCGCCAACAACCCGCTCGGCGTCGCGCGGCCCGAGAAGTTCGATCCGTTCTGGGTGGTGACCAAGCACGCCCATATCCAGGCGATCAGCCGGCAGAACGAGCTGTTCCACAACGCCGACCGGCCGACCACGCTGACGACGCAGGCGCTCGAGGAGCGCGTTCGCAAGATCACGGGCGGGCCCAATCTGGTGCGCTCGCTGGTGCAGATGGACGCGCCCGATCACCCGAAATATCGCGCGCTGACGCAAGGCTGGTTCATGCCGGCCAATCTCGGCAAGTTCGAGGCCCGCGTCCGCGAGATCGCGCGCGCCACGGTGCAGCGCATGCTTGCGAGGGGCGGCGCCTGCGACTTCGTCGAGGACGTCGCGCTCGGCTATCCCCTGCACGTCATCATGGAGATCCTCGGCGTGCCCGAGGCGGACGAGCCGCGCATGCTCAAGCTGACGCAGGAACTGTTCGGCCCGCAGGATCCCGACACCGCGCGCGTCCGCGACGCGCTGAGCGCGGAGCAGGTCTCCGCGATGCTGCAGGCGATCATCGCCGACTTCTCCGCCTACTTCCGCAAGATCACCGAGGATCGCCGCCAGCACCCGCGCGACGATCTCGCCACCGTCATCGCCAATGCGAAGATCAGCGGCGACTACATGCCAGAGCACGACCAGACCAGCTACTACATGATCGTCGCGACCGCGGGCCACGACACCACCTCATCCTCGACCGCGGGCGCGATCTGGGCGTTGGCCAGGGACCCCGCGGAATTCGCCAAGGTGAAGGCCAATCCGGAATTGATCCCGGGTCTGGTCGACGAGTCGATCCGCTGGATGACGCCGGTCAAGCATTTCATGCGCTCGGCTACCGCGGATACCGAGCTCGGCGGCCGCAAGATCGCCAAGGGCGATTGGCTGATGCTGTGTTACGCCTCGGGCAATCGCGACGAGGAGGTGTTCGAGGACCCCGATCGCTTCCGCAGCGATCGCAAGCCCAATCGCCATGTCGCGTTCGGCTATGGCGCGCATCTCTGTCTCGGTCAGTACCTCGCCAAGCTCGAGATGCGCATCCTGTTCGAGGAGCTGCTGCCGCGCCTGAAGTCGCTATCGCTCGACGGCGAGGTGAAGATGACGCAGGCCTATTTTGTCAGCGGCCCGAAGAAGCTGCCGATCCGGTTCGAGGTGAATTGAAGTCCGTCCGTCATTGCGAGCGAAGCGAAGCAATCCATAGTACCGCACACGCGGAAGCATGGATTGCTTCGTCGCTCCGCTCCTCGCAATGACGGAAACCTCACTCCAGCATCTTCCTGAGCTCCGCCTTCGCGACCTTCTCCAGCGTCGAGCGCGGCATTTCGTCGACGAAGCGGATGTCGCGGGGCACCTTGAAGTCCGCGAGCCCGGAGCGGCAGGCGGTCATGACGTTGTCGTGCAAATCGGCCGGCAGCTTGGCGACGCCTGCCTGCGGGATGATGAAGACGATCGGGACCTCGTCCAGCATCGGATGCCTCTTCGCCACGACAGCGGCTTCGCGCACGCCCGGCACCACCGCGATCACCTGTTCGATCTCGGATGCCGCGACATTCTCGCCGCCGACCTTCAGCATGTCCTTGGAGCGATCGCCGAATTTGATGTAGCCGCGCTCCAGCATCGTGACGCGGTCGCCGGTGATGAAATAGCCGTGCTCGTCGAAGCTTTCGCGCGTGGCCGTCTCGTTGTGCAGATATTCGGCGAACAGCGACAGGCCCGGAATGCCCTTGATCAGGAGGTTGCCGGTCTCGCCGACGCCGGTCGGCGTGCCGTCGTCATTGGTGATGCGGATTTCGTATTCGGGCGCGGCGCGGCCGATCGACATCGGCGTGTTGGGTTGATCGACCTCGCCGATGATGCCGTGGGTGATGGTCTCGGTCATGCCCCACCAGCCGATGATCTTGATGCCGAACACGCTGAACGCCGGCGGCTCGTTCACGGCGGTGCCCCAGAGCCGGAATTTGTGATTCTTCGGCACCTCGTGCTCGAGGAGCGCCTTCATGCAGAACGGGATCGTCGAGGTCCAGGTCGAGCCGTGCTCGAGCGCTACCGGCCAGAAGCGGCTCGCCGAGAAGCGCGGCTGGATCACACAGGTCGCTCCGACCCACAGGCTCGCCAGCATCGAATAGGCCAGCGCGTTGGTGTGGAACAGCGGCAGATAGGTCTGGTGCACATCAAAGGCGTGCAGGTCCTGATGCGCGGCGTTGATCTTGGCGCCCCACAGCGCGTTGGCGTGGGTCCACAGCACCGCCTTCGGCCGCGACGTGGTACCGGAGGTATATTGCACGCTGCAGGGCGCGAGCGGATCGGTCGGGCGATGCGGCCGGTCGGCACTGTCGGCAAACAGCGCGTCGAAACTGTCGCCGCGTGCAGGCGGCTGCGCCGGCGCTTGCCCGGCGTCGTGCGAGGTCACCGCGATCCAGCGCAGGCCCTTGCAGTTGGCTGATATCAGCTCGGCATAGGCCGGCTGGGTGATCGCGGCGATCGCGCCGCAATGGGCGGCAAAATATTCGATCTCGGCCGCGGCCGAGCGGGTGTTGGTGGTGACGGCGATGGCGCCGAGCTCGACGCAGGCGAACCACGACATGATCGCCTCGATGCAATTGTCGAGATGGATCAGGACATAGTCACCCTGCCGGATGCCGCGCTTCGCGAGACCCGCAGCCAGCGCGCCGACGCGCTCGTGGAATTCGCCGTAGCTCCAGCGCCGTGCCGGCGCGTCGAACGGCGCCCAGATCAGGAATGGATGATCGCGGCGCACCTCGGCGCGCATCCGCAGCAGCCATGGCACGTCGAGCCCCGCAAACGGTCCCACGACGCCCGGCACTGCTTTTGAATTGCTCATATGTCCTCTCCCGCGCGGCCTTGCCGGCCGCCATTGGTCTTGGTTGGGAGCAGTTCTGCCATCGGCGTGCGCCGAGAGCAAATCGGGATTTGCAAAGCGGTTTTGCGTTGAAGCAATCTGTTCCGCCGCGCGGAAGAGATCGATTTATTCGCGGCATCCGTCATCGGGCGCGCATTCGCACGCCACGCCGGCTCGTAAGGACGAGCGAAAGCTAGTGTCCCGAATCCGAAGTTCGCATCATTCGCCGCACCTTCGGGACGAACTTCGGATTCGATAAGGACACTAGGGTCCAGACTCAATTGAGCCAATATGCGACGAGAGCGGCGAGATGAACAGCGGCCAAAAAATTACGGGCGAG